>NZ_JBHWUE010000060.1:0-61497 GCF_042738615.1 Rhodococcus sp. NPDC059968 | reverse complement strand
GCTACGACAAGTACGCCACCACCTATCTCGGTGGCGTACTCCTCGGTGCGCTCGTCATCCATCACCGCGTCCGCAAATAGCAGACACGCTCTAGGCGCGGTAGCCGTCCGTTCCGGCGCGTCCGACGACGATCTTCGGGACCACCGCCCGCGACGACAATCGCAGCAGGGCGTCGACGAGTTCGACGATGTCGTTCACCTCGATCATCGCCTCCGGCGGGATCGTGTCGTGGATCCACGCGGACATGTCGGTGTCGACGTACGCCGGGGCGAGCGCGGTCGCGGAGACGCCGTTGCCCGACTCCTCCACGTTCAGCGTCTCGGTCAGGGAGATCAGCGCGGCCTTGGTCGCCCCGTAGACGGCGAGCCCCGCCTCGGCGTACACGCCGGTGATCGATGCCAGGGCCACGACCTTGGACCCACGTCCCGGGTTCTCCGCCGCACCGGTCCGCAGCAGCGGCAGCGACTGCTGCAGCAGGCTGAACGGCGCCCGCAGGTTGACTCCGAGGCTCTTGTCGAATCGGTGCATGGGGAACTCGCCGATGGGGCCCGCGGTTCCCACCCCGGCGTTGAGTACCAGCGCGTTCAGTGAACCGAAGGCGTCGGCATGTGCCTCGACGACCCGTCCCGCCGACTCCTCGTCGGCGAGGTCCCCCGCGACCACGACGACATCCTTCGCGCCTGCGGTCCGCAGGTCGGCGGCCACGGACTCGAGCCGATCACGATCGCGGGCGGTGATCGTCAGCCCGTACCCCTGCTCGGCGAGGCGGGTGGCGATACCGAGTCCGATACCGCGCGAGGCGCCGGTGATCAGTGCGGTGCGACTCATACGGTCTGTCCTTTCAGGGCGCGCAGGCCGGCCGCGATGAATTCGGGCACCGCGTCGCCGGCCTTGTCGAAACCCTCACCGACGGTGGCGCCGACCCGGTAGCGGTGGTTGATGCCCTCGGCGATGACGGCGAGTTTGAAGTTCGCGAGCGCCAGGTAGAAGTTCCAGTGGACCAGTTCGCGCCCCGACGCCACGGTGTAACGCTGTGCGAGATCGTCGGCCGACGGCAGACGCGGGCTCGTCCAGGCCGCCGGTTCGCCGAGCACCAGGTCGAGAGCCGGATGCCGGTAGACGCACATCAGGGCGACGTCGGTGAGCGGGTCGCCGAGGGTCGAGAGTTCCCAGTCCACGACCGCCGCAACGGTGCTCACGTCGCCGGACGCGAGGATGGTGTTGTCGATGCGGTAATCGCCGTGCACGATCGACGACTCCGACTGCTGCGGAATCGATTCGACCAGCGCGGCATGGAGGCGGTCGACGTCCGCGGAGTCCGTCGTCTTCACCCGCCCCCACTGGCTCGCCCACAGTTTGACCTGCCGGGCCACGTACCCGTCCGGGCGGCCGAGCTCACCCAGCCCGACGGCGTCGTAGTCGACGTTGTGCAACGCGCCGAGCACCCGGACCAGTTCGTCGGTGCACGAGTCGATGTCGTCGTCGGACAGCGCCTCGAGATCCGACTTGGTCCGGATCACCTGGCCCGTTACGTGTTCCACCACGGTGAACGACGCGCCCATCACACTGTCGTCCTCGCACAACGCGACGGTGGCGGCCACCGGGACGTCGGTGCCCTGCAGCGCCGAGGTGATGCGGAACTCGCGCGCCACGTCGTGCGCCGAGGGCGTGAGCCCCGCGGTGGGCGGCCTTCGCAGCACCCACCGCGAGGAGTCGTCGAAGATGGCGTACGTGAGGTTGGACTTGCCGCCGGCGATCAACTCGGCCCGCAACTCACCGTCGAGGGGAACGTCCGATTCGGACAGGAACTTCCGCAGCGCAACGAGATCGAGCCCACGATGTTCGGTCATGCGCCCGCCTCCCGCGCAGCCTTCTTCGCGGCGCCCACGACACGCTTGGCGATGGCCCAGCGGTGCACCTCGGACGGTCCGTCGTAGACGCGGAACGGTCGCACCTCGCGGGAGAGCCGAGCGAGGGGCAGGTCGCCGGACACGCCGAGACCGCCGCACATCTGGATGGAGCGGTCGACGATGCGGAAGATGGCCTCGGACGCGTAGGTCTTCGCGATGGACGTGGAGTTGCTCGCGTGGCCGCCCTGATCGAGTTCCCAGCACGCCCGCGTCAACAGTGCCCGGGTGGCGGCGATGTCGATCTCGTTGTCCGCGACCATCTTCTGGACCATGCCGAGATCGCCCAGCTTGCCTCCGAAACCGTCACGCTGCGCGACGTGGGCCACGGCGACGTCGTGGCCGCGGCGCGCCGCACCGAGCCAGCGCATGACGTGCGTCATCCGGGCGGGCCCGAGCCGGACCTGGGCGTAGGCGAATCCCTGGTCCACCTCGCCGAGGACCCCGCTGTCGGGGACGAACAGATCCTCGAAGAACACCTCGCAGTGCCCACCGATCATCGCCCGGTCGAGGGTGTCGATGTGACGCCCCACCCTCAGCCCCTCGGCGTCGGCCGGCGTGAGGAACATCGTGGCGCCGCCGCGGTCGCCGGGCACGCCGGACGTGCGGGCGAAGATGATGAAGAACCCTGCGCCGTCAGCGCCGGTGATGAAGTACTTGTGGCCGTTGATCTTCCACCCGCCCGGCACCTTCTCGGCGCGCGTGGTCAGCGCCGAGGGGTCGGAGCCGGCGCCGGGCGACGGTTCGGTCATGGCGAACGCCGACCGCATGTCGCCGTGCGCCAGCGGGGCGAGGAACCGCTCCTTCTGCTCGGGGCTGGCGATGTGCGCGAGCATGTGGACGTTGCCCTCGTCGGGCGCCCCGATGTTCAGAGCGGTCGGACCGAACAGCGAGTATCCCGCAGCCTCGAACACCGGCGCGCGATCGGTCATGTTCAGGCCGTGCCCGCCGTACTCGACGGGCGCGTGCGGGGCGAAGACACCGGCGTCTTTGGCTGCCTTCTGCAGCTCGACGCGCAGGGTGTCGCCGCCGGCCGCTGTGATGTCGCCGCCGTGCTCGTCCTCGATGGGCAGCACGACTTCGCGGGTGAACGCCTCGGTCTTCTCGACGAGCGCGGTCACCTCGGGTGCGTAGGACAGATCGATCGCCACAACTACCTCCAGTCAGTACGACGACTCCGGTACCGACCGATCACTCGCTCGGTCGAAGTCGTCCCCGACAATTCCACACGTTCGGAAGCCGGTCAAGACTCAGTCGGACGCGCCGACCGTGCTCCTTGCGATCGCCAGGTACCGCTCGACCAGTTCATCGGGCGACAGCGGCCCGTCCTCCCGGTACCAGGTGGACACCGCGACGCACATCGTGACGACGGCACGGCTCGCGTCCTCCGGGAACGGCGTCCGGAACAGCCCGGCCGCCACCCCCTCGCGGACGATGTCGTCCAGCATCTCCTGCTGCTCGTCGCGCAGCGCAATGTACGCCTTCCGGCTCTCCGGTTCCATGCTCCGCGTCTCCCGGGACGCGACGAAGGCCTGCTCACGCCGGTACATGTGGAACCGCAGCAGCGACTCGACGACCGCGTCGAACCGCTCGCCCGGTGTCGGGCCCGCCTCGGCCACCGCCGCGTGGCTGCGATCGAGGAGTTCGCGCATTACCGCGTTCGTCAGCCCCACCAGCAGCGCCTGCTTGGAGGGGTAATGGTGATAGAGACCGGGGACCGACAGACCGGCGCGGGACGCGATCTCACGGATCGACGCACCGTCGTACCCCTTCTCGACGAACGCCGCCAGCGCCGCGGCCAGAACTTTGGACAAACCCTGGTCGGTGTACTCACGCCAGGAACTACCGCGCTGGGTGCCCTCTACCGTCATGGGTCCTACGGTAGAACAGGCACCCGCCGCTCCCCTGCTGTGGTCGCGGGAGTTGACTAGAGTCGAACGAGGTCGCCCAGATCGACAGCCTTCTCCGACAGAGAGCCAGGGACCACCTGATGATCCACGTCCGTCACTCTGCGATCGCAGCCGTGCCCATCCACGTGGCCTTCGCGTACATCGACGACTACCGGACGGTCCCCGACTGGATGTTCGGAGTCTCGGAGTTCCGTCCGATCGGGGAATTCGACCAGGGGATGGAGTCGACATTCGACGCCGCGATCCACATCGGCCCCAGCACGCTGCGGTCCCGGCTCGAGGTCACCGAGTGGGAGCAGGACCGGGTCATCACCTTGGCGTCGCTCGACGGCGCCGCCAACTCCTCCACCTGGGAGTTCACCGCTCACGGTGAGGACAAGACCGAGATCAGCGTGGACTTCGCGTACAAACTCCCCGGCGGTCTCACCGGCAAGGCCCTCGGTCTCATCGTCGAACCGTTCGTCGAAACGGCCGTGAAGAACACCGAGGCGACCTTGCGGCACAACCTCGAGGAGCTGTACGCGAAGCGCAACCGCTAGCGTCCGGGCAGGAAAGCCAGCCGTCCGACGGTTGTCCCCTCGCCGAGTCGCGCGATGCCGTCCGCGACGTCGGTGAGCCCGAGCCGCTCACTGATCATCGGCTTGATCTCGCCGGCCGCCGCCATCCTCGTCAGCTCTTCGTGACACTCCCGGATCGCGGCGGGGTTGTAGGCGTTGTACAGCCCCCAGTGCAGCCCGATGATCGAGTAGTTCTTGATCAGCGCATGGTTCAGCCCGGGCGACGGGATGGTGCCACTCGCGAATCCGATCACGATGATGCGGCCCTCGAACGCGATGCACTTGGTGGACTTCGTGTAGGAGTCGCCGCCCACCGGATCGAACACGACGTCGGCACCGCGACCGTCCGTGAAGTCCTTCACTGCCTGGACGAAGTCTTCGCTGTGCCGGTCGATCACCAGGTCGGCACCGAGTTCCCGCGTGTAGGCCGCCTTCTCGGGCCCGCCGACGACGCCGATCACCTTGGCGCCTGCCGCCTTACCCAGCTGCACGGCCGCGCTGCCCACACCACCTGCCGCAGCCTGCACGAGCAGGGTTTCGCCGGGCTGGATCTGCGTCCTGCGGTGCAGCGCAAACCATCCCGTCTGGTACCCGATCGACAGCGCCGACGCCTCGGCGTCGTCGAGGGCCTCCGGAGCGGGGAACGCGGTGGCCGAGGACATGACGGCCAACTCGGCGAACCCGCCGTTCGGCAGGCTCGGCATGCCGATCACCCGATCGCCGATGGAGAACTCGGTGACACTCTCGCCCAGGCCCACCACCTCGCCGCACAGCTCCACACCGGGAGTGAACGGAAGCGGCGGCTTGATCTGGTACTCACCGCGGCACAACAGCACGTCCGGGAAGTTGGCGGCCGCCGAGAGCACCTTGACGAGCAACTCCCCCGGCTTCGGTTCGAGGTCGGGGACGTCCTCGAACGTCAGAACGTCCCTCGGCTGCCCCAATTCGTGTACACGCCACGCCTTCATCGATCAGTCCTTCGGTCCACCGGCGACGTAGACGACCTGACCCGACACGAATCCGGCGCCCTCGCTGACGAAGAACGACGCGGTGTGCGCGATGTCCTCGGGCTGCCCGACGCGGTTCACCGGGATCTGCGACGCCGCCGCCTTCTTGAAGTCCTCGAAGCCGACACCCACCCGCTCGGCGGTCGCGGCGGTCATCTCGGTCTCGATGAAGCCGGGCGCGATCGCGTTCGCGGTGACGCCGAACTTGCCGAGCTCGAATGCCAGCGTCTTGGTGAAGCCCTGCATGCCGGCCTTGGCGGCCGAGTAGTTGACCTGCCCGCGGTTACCCAGCGCAGAGGTGCTCGAGAGGTTCACGATGCGCCCGAACTTGGCGTCCACCATGTACTTCTGCACGGCCCGCGACATCAGGAACGCACCGCGCAGGTGCACGTTCATCACCGCGTCCCAGTCGTCGACGGTCATCTTGAACAGCAGGTTGTCGCGGGTGATTCCGGCGTTGTTGATCAGGATCGTCGGGGCGCCCAGCTCATTCGCCACCCGCTCGACAGCCGCAGCGACCGACGCCTCGTCGGCGACGTTCGCGCCCACGGCCAGCGCTTCGCCGCCGGCGGACTTGATCGCGTCGACGGTGCCGGCACACGCGGCCTCGTCGAGGTCGAGGACGGCGACCGCGTAGCCGTCGTCGGCCAGCCGCTTCGCGACGGCGGCACCGATTCCCCGGGCGGATCCGGTGACGATGGCGGTTCTACGTTCCTGGCTCACTTGTTTCCTCCATGCTGATTGTTCTCGGTCTTCGTACGGTATTTACGCAGTTCTCTTCTCGCGATGGACATCTTGTGGACCTCGTCCGGTCCGTCCGCGAGACGCAATGTCCTGAGATGGGCGTACATCATGGCGAGCGGGAAGTCGTCGGTGACCCCCGCCCCACCGTGCACCTGAATCGCCCGATCCACAATCTTCAACGCAATATTCGGAGCCGCCACCTTGATCGCCGCGATCTCCGTCCGCGCCTCCTTGTTCCCCACCGTATCCATCAGATACGCCGCCTTCAGCGTCAACAACCGAATCATCTCGATCTCGATCCGCGCCTCCGCAATCCAATCCTGAACATTCGCATTCTCACTGACCGGCTTCCCGAACGTCACCCGCGACGACGCCCGACGACACATCAACTCCAACGCCCGCTCCGCCATCCCAATCGCCCGCATGCAATGGTGAATCCGACCCGGACCCAACCGCGCCTGCGAAATCGCGAAACCCTCCCCCTCCCCCTTCAACACATCCACCACCGGCACCCGCACATCCGCGAAGTCGATCTCCGCATGCCCCTCCCGATCCTGATACCCGAACACCGGCAACCCCCGCATCACCGTCACCCCCGGCGCATCGATCGGCACCACCATCATCGACTGCTGCCGATGCGGCGCCGCCGACGGATCCGTCTTCCCCATCACGATCAACACCCGGCAATTCCGATGCAACGCATTCGACGCGAACCACTTCCGCCCGTTCAGCACATACTCGTCACCGTCCCGGACCATCGACAACTCCACATTCGTCGCATCCGAACTCGCCACCGCCGGCTCCGTCATCGCAAACGCCGACGCCATCGTCCCCGCCAGCAACGGCGTCAAATACTTCTCCTTGTGCTCCGCCGTACCGAACAACTCGAGCACCTCCATGTTCCCCGTATCCGGGGCATTACAATTGCACGCCTCCGACGCAATATGGCTGCGCCCCATAATCTCCGCCAACGGCGCATACTCGAGATTCGTCAACCCCGCACCCGTCCCCGGATGCGGATGAAACAGATTCCACAACCCCCGACGCCGCGCCTCCGCCTTCAACTCCTCCAACACCGGCGGCTGGAAATGCGGATCCCCCGACTCCCGCATCTGCTCCTCGTACACCGCCTCCGCCCGATACACATGCGAATCCATGAACTCCAGCAGATCAGTCTGGTATTGCCGGGCGCGATCGGATACATCGAACAGCGACATGCGGACTCCTCGTGCGGTCGGGTCAGGACGGCTGGGCGAGGAGCGAGGCCTGGTAGCGGCGCATTCCCCGAATCCATCGGTCGTAGTCGGCGCCCTTGTGCCGGTACATCTCCAGCACTTCAGGGTGCGGAAGGATCAGGAACTGTTCGGCTTCCATTGCGGCAAGAACGCATTCGGCCACCTCGGACGGTTCGAGCACCGAACCCGCGGTGGTGACGGCACGTGCGGCGGTAGCCGACAGCGCGGCGTCGTCGGTGAGCAGCTTGGTGTTGACGCCCATCGGGCACAGGCAGCTGACGCGGACCCCCTTGTCGCCGTACGTGACGGACAGCCATTCGGCGAAACCGACGGCGGCATGCTTGGTCACCGAATACGGCGCGGAACCGATCTGGGTGAGCAGCCCGGCGGCCGAGGCCGTGCTGACGAAGTACCCCGCGCCGCGCTCGATCCAGCCGGGAACCAAGCGGCGTGCCGCCCGGATGTGCGCACGGACGTTCACGTCGAAGGCGAGATCCCACACCGCGTCGTCGGGTTCGAGGCCCTCCCCTGCCGCGACGCCCGCATTGGCGAAGTAGAGGTCGACGGGGCCGAAGGCTTGCTCCGCGGCGTCGATGACCGAGGCGATCTGTGCGTCGTCTGATGCGTCGGCTTGCACCGCCAGCGAAGCGCCGCGGTGCTCGGCGTTGATCTTTCGGACGATCGATTCCAGCGCGGTGCCATCGAGATCGGTGACGACGACCTTGGCACCCTCGGCGGCGAGCCGCTCCGCGAGTGCGCCGCCGATTCCACCTCCGCCACCGGTGACGATGGCGACCTTCTGCGCAACCTGCACGAGATTCCTCCCTCGAGGGGACACGAACGTGACCCCAGTCTTCCACAGAAATCACCTGAACCCGGTGTCGGATTCAGCTTCGTCGACCTGGGTGCCCCACGCGCTCACGCCGTCGGAGAGAGCTCAGCTCAGCTCGGGGAACCTCAGCCCGTTTGCCCAGATGCGTGTCGTGGTGAACACGACGTCGTCGAAATCGACCGGAGTGCCGTCGGTCCCGTTCACGCTGGCCACGAACACGTTGTAGGCCAGCCTGCTGACCATCCCCGACAACGCCCGCGACGCCAGCATCGGGTCCAGCTCCTTGTCGGCGATGCCCCGCGCCTGCAGTTCCGCGATGCCTCGCGCGTTGCGCGCGATGAACGCGTCGGCCCGCTGGCGCCGCAGGTCCGCGAACGCCGGGTCGATGTGCGCGACCTGCTCGAGCAGCCCCATCAGCTTGGCGTTACGCCGATAGGCCTCCAGGTAGGCGCGGTTACTCGCCTCCAGGACGGCATACGGGTCGTCGGTGTCCTGCACCCGCTTCATGCCCGGATGCATCATGTCTTCCTGCGCCACCTCGAGCACGGCGGCGAACACCTGCTCCTTGTTGTCGAAGTAGGTGTAGAAGGACCCCGTCGAGCAGTTGGCTTCCTTCGTGATGTCGGTGAGCCTGGCGTCGAGGTACCCGGACCGCTCGAACACCGTCCGCGCGGCCGCCACCAACGCCGCGCGCGTGCGTGCACCACGTGGGGTCGCCGGAGGCTCCCGCAACAGATCGGTGGCCGCCATCGACGGGGCGGGCTGGTCGTCCCACTCTTCATGGACGGTGCGCGTGGTCATTTCCTACTTATACGCCAGCACGGCAGCGCCGCCCAACCCGACGCTCAGGTGATGGTGATGCCGCCGTCCACCGCGATCGTCTGACCGGTGACGTACGCGGCGGCGTCCGACGCGAGCCAGACCACGGTCGCGGCCAGCTCCTCCGGATCACCGAGGCGACCGAGAACGAGCCGCGATTTCATCGATTCGAGGTACCCGTCCTGGTACTGGTCCGTCATCTCCGTCTCGAAGAAGCCGGGGGCGATCGCATTCACCCGGATGCCCTTGCGAGCACCCCACTGCTGCGCCAGGTCGCGAGTGAGACCGATGACCCCGGCCTTGCTCGCGGCGTACGCGGCCTGCGGAAGTCCCGCGGTGGTGAGACCGAGCACGCTCGCGATGTTCACGATCGCGCTGCCCGGCTTCATGACCTTGCCCGCCGCCTGCGCCGCCCAGTAGGAACCGTTCAGGTTGATGTCGACGACCTGCCGGAACTGCTCCGGAGTCTCCCGCGTCGCGGGGACAGCCGTACCGACACCGGCGTTGTTGACGAGCACGTCCACGCGGCCGAACTTCTCCATGGCCGCGTCGATCATGTTCTGCGCCTGAGCCGGGTCGGCGATGTCCGTCGCGACGCACAACGCCCGCCGTCCCGCGGCCCGCACCAGTTCGGCGGTCTTCTCGAGACGGTCGGTGCGGCGCGCTGCCAGCACCACGTCGGCACCGGCCTCCGCCGCGGCCTGCGCGAATGCGACCCCGAGGCCCGACGACGCACCGGTCACGACGACCACCCGATCGGTCAAGCTGAACTTGTCGAGAACGGACATACGAGGCGACTCCTTTGTCGTCGGGCTACGGGGTAGGGGTTCAGAGGCCGAGGTCGCGGCCGATCAGTTCCTTCATGATCTCGTTGGAACCGGCCCAGATCTTGGTGACACGGGCATCCATCCACGCACGGGCGGCACGGTACTCGGTCATGAATCCGTAGCCACCGTGCAGCTGCACGCAGTGGTCGAGGACCTCGTTCTGCACCTGAGCAGTCCACCACTTGGCCTTGGCGGCGTCCACCGCGGTGAGCTCACCGTCGGCGTGTGCGGCGACGCAGTTGTCGACGTACGCCTGGGTGACCTCGACACGGGTGACGAGGTCCGCGAGAAGGAACTTGTTCCACTGCAATGAACCGATGGGCTGTCCGAATGCCTTGCGGTCCTTGGCGTACTGGATCGTCTCCTCGAGAATCGGCGCGGCGTGCGCGAGGTTCGAGACAGCGGCGCCGACACGCTCCTGCGGCAGCATCTCCATCATGTGGATGAATCCACGGTCGATCTCACCGATGATGTTCGTCGACGGGACACGCACGTTCTCGAAGAACAACTCGGCGGTGTCCGCCTCGTGCTGGCCGACCTTGTCGAGCTTGCGTCCGCGCTCGAAGCCTTCCATGCCCGTCTCGACGGCGAACAGGGTGATGCCCTTGGACTTCTTCTCAGGGCTGGTGCGCGCCGCGACGATCACCAGGTCGGCGTTGTAGCCGTTGGTGATGAACGTCTTGGAACCGTTGATGATCCAGTCGTCGCCGTCCTTGACCGCGGTGGTCTTGAGCGAGGCGAGGTCGGAACCACCGGAGGGTTCCGTCATGCCGATCGCGGTGAGCAGTTCACCGGTGCAGAACTTCGGCAGCCAGCGCTGCTTCTGCTCCTCGGTCGTGAGCTGCACGAGGTACGGCGCGACGACGTCGGCGTGAATACCGAAGCTCGACGACACGGCCGCGCTCGCCCGCGAAAGCTCCTCGGCGAGAACCGCATTGAACCGGTAGTCGCCGGCCTCGCTTCCGCCGTACGCCTCGGGGACCTCGAGCCCGAGGAATCCGTTGCGCCCGGCTTCGAGCCAGATCTCGCGGTCGATGAAGCGCTGCTCGATGAGCTTGTCGGCCACCGGCAGGAGGTTGCGGTTCACGAACTCCCGTGCCGATTCGCGGAATGCCTCGTGATCGGGGCCGTACAGGGTGCGTCGCATGACCGCTCCTTTTTCGAAATCCAGCTGTGGTGTGTCCACGCTTTCCGGCATGTAAGCGTGTGCTTATTTTATAAGCGCTTGCTTATACTGATCGTGTGGCGCGGTATTGTCAACAGCCGCGCAGCCGAGGATGGAGAACGACATGAGCGAATCACCGAACCAGGTGATCAGCCCTTCCAAGGCTGCCGCCCGCATCCGAGCCGCAGCCGTCGACGCATTCGCGACCGGCGGTTATGGGGGTACCACCACCCGGGAGATCGCCGCCCGCCTCGATATGAGCCCCGCCGCGATGTACCCGCATTACCGATCCAAGGAAGAGCTGCTCTTCGCGATCAGTTACGAAGGCCACACCGCCGCGCTCGACGTTGTCGTGAATGCAGACCGCCCCGACGAGGCCCCCTCGACGAGACTGCAGGCGCTGATCGGCGCATTCGCGAGCTGGCAGGCCACGCACCACGCACAGGCTCGCGTCGTGCAGTACGAACTCAACGCTCTCACGCCCGAGCACTATCGCGACGTGGTCAAATTGCGCCGCGACATCACCCACATCGTCCGTGCCGTCGTCGACGCCGGGGCCGCATCGGGCGAATTCACGGTGCCCGACGGCGAAGGTGTCACCCTCGCGCTTATGTCACTGTGCGTCGACATCTGCCGCTGGTTCCCGGCCGGCGCGTACACCGAACCGGAGGCCGTCGCAAACCTCTACTCCGACCTCGCCATGCGCCTGGTGGGTGCCGGTTAGGTATTGCCAACGTCCCGCAGGGTCGGCTAGACTAGAACATACGTTCGATTCGGGGGAATCGACGGCAGCCGGGGGGTCGGGGTGGATGCAGCAGGGGTGACCGCGTTTCTGGCCGAGTTACCGAAACTCGACCGGGAGATCGACGATGCGACACGCATCGACGTACTCCGCACACTCGAAGAGGTGAAAGCCGCCTGTGCGGGCGTGCAAGCCCGGGTGACCGCAGACCTCGACGCCTCCATCCGCGCCGCACGAGCAGACCGCGAAGTGCCGGTAGCGCAGCGAGGGCAAGGCATCGCCAACCAGGTGGCGTTGGCACGACGGGACTCACCGTTTCGGGGTGGCCGTCATCTCGGCATGGCGACCGCGCTGGTCCACGAGATGCCCTGCACCTTGGCGCTGCTCGAACGAGGGTTGCTGAGCGAGTGGCGAGCAACGATCCTCGTCCGCGAAACGGCGTGCCTGACCCGAGAAGACCGCACTGCACTCGACTACCTGCTGTGCGCGAACCCGGCAACATTGGACTCGCTCGGCGACCAGGCGGTGTGCGCGAAAGTTCGCGCGGCCGCCGCAGAAGTCGACGCCGAAGCCATGGTGCGACGGGCCCGCAAGGCGGTCTCAGATCGGCGGGTCACTTCCCGTCCCGCGCCGGACACCATGGCCTACGTCAGCGCCCTACTGCCGGTGGCACAGGGGGTCGCGGTGCACGCGACCCTCGCCCGTGACGCCGATTCGATCCTCGCCGCCGGCGACGAGCGCACACGGTCGCAGATAATGGCCGACCTCCTCGTCTCCCGAGTGACCGGCGCGCCCCACACCGCGACGGCACCTCCGATCACCGTGAACCTCGTGATCTCCGACCGCGCGCTCCTCGACCGAGGGTCCGAACCCGCCTACGTGCAGGGGTACGGGCCCGTCCCCGCGGCACTGGCGGGGCACTGGATACATGAGGCAGTCCGGGCCACGATCGATCCGGAAACCGGGGACGAGGCGAGGGTGACTCTGCGCCGCCTGTACGCGAACCCGCACTCCGGAGCACTGACCGCAACCGAATCCCAGGCCCGCTGTTTCCCTGCCGGGTTGGCGAGGTTGATCGATCTGCGCGATCGAACCTGCCGGACACCGTGGTGCGATGCGCCGGTCCGGCATCACGACCACATCCAACCCCGCGAACACGAGGGCCCGACCACCGCACACAACGGCGCCGGTCTGTGCGCGGCCTGCAACTACGCCAAGCAAGGCGCAGGGTGGAGGGCGAAGCCCCACCAACTGCCCGGCGGACTGCACAAGATTGAGATCCACACCCCCACCGGACACCGGTACCGATCAACCGCACCACCACTACCGAAACCGTTGCCGTTCCGTGAGGTTCAGATCAGCTCACCGGTGGAACGCATCCTCATCGAATACCTTCACGCGGCCTGAACATCGGGTCGCTGCGCACTAGACCGAGTGACACACCTGTGCGGTAGCATCTCCGCACGCGGCCGTGGGGGTCCTGTCGAGTACTGGGGGGATGGGAATGAGCAAAACACTGTGTCTGGAAGATGACGCAATCGAGAAGTGTGTCGGCGTGTGCAACACGATGCTGGAGCAGATTGATGAGGCCGCGACAAAGGCGGATCGGCTACGGCTGGTTAGCGGCTTTGGAGGATTCACCTCTGCGCAAGAATTGCAAGCTGGCTATCAGCGAAAGTTCACCGGGGATGAGGACTCTGTCGTCGCACGTCTTGACCAGTTTCGTGACGCGATCGTGTTGATGCGGGATACCTTCGCGGCTGGCGGCGAGGCATTTGGGGACGCCGATAGCGCGATCCGAATAGCTCTGGGAACAATCCAGGGAGGTATAAACGCATGAGAGGCTGGGTTACGGCCGTCAGCGTCGCCGGACTTGCGGTTGTGGTGTCAGGATGCGGCACCCCTGCAATCAGTACCCATTCAGATACTTCGCTCACCACGACGACTCGTACGCCCCGCTACGTCGACAATTCTGACCGACCTCAGGTCACGTTCGATCCTTGCCTTGATCTTCCTGACACCGCATTGATTGAGGCTGGATACGACCCCAATAGTGAAGAGAACGCCGATTTCAAAGGTGGGAGTTACACCTTCCTCGGTTGCAGCTACGACACACCAGAACGGCGATACGGTATGAACGTCCTCTCAGGGAATGTCTCTTTCGCCGAGGAGCAAGAGAAGACGAGGGCCTACGCGACACCGATCGAAATCAACGGCCGCCGCGCTCTCTTGAAGTTCGATCCCGCAGTTAGAAACGCCTGCGATCTCAGCATCGAAACGTCAGACGGATTCCTTGGTTTCACTCGCCGGCTCGTCGTTGATTATGCGGGTCCCGCGCCCGAATCTGAGTGGTGCGCCGGCCTCGAAGAAACCGCCCGCATTTTCGAACGCTACATTCCGAAGGAGGGCTGAGTCGTGCCACCACAGGACGTTACCTCGACAATCCTTGGTTCGTTGGTCTCAGGAGGTGTGGGGCAGGATCGGCGTGCGAGCCTTCAGGACTCGGCAAACAAACTGTTCAGCGGCGCACGACCGGACGATCCATATATCGAAACCATGGAAAGCTTCCACGGGTTCAGCCACGAAGAGATTTACACACATGTTCAACTCATCGAACCGGCTGATATCGACGGAATTGCGCAAGCATGCCATGACATCTCTAACGCCCTGCCTCTTGCCTTTGGGTTCGCCGTCCTCAGAAACACGATCGCCGAAAGTTGGGAGGGGGCTGCTGCCGACGCCGCCACGGCCGCGACGCAAAAACTTGCACAGTCGAGCGGGCAGTTAGCCTCAGGGCTAGCCGCGATTGCCGTCAAGCTCGATATCCTCCGGAGCACTGCCGAGGACGTGAAAGCCTCTGTGCCTCAGCCAGCTAGTTCCGAAGGCGTCCTGTCTGAACTCCCAGTGAGTCCGCTTGCGGCGGAAACGTCCGAGACTGCGAGGGAGGCCGCACGGCTCGAAGCGGTTCGGAGGTTGGAGGCGATCTACGTGCCGAACTACCGGGATGTCGGCACGAACGTCCCGCAACTGCCGGAGCCCTACGCTCCCTCTGGAGACGGTGCCCGCTCTGATGGTGTCTCAAGTCCGCAGGGGACGTTGCCTTACGGGTCGAACCCGTGGGGCACAACCGACAGCAATACCTCCTCCGCGTCGGGCGAGGGCGATTCGTCGGCGAATGGCGAGAACCCCGCGGACGGGGATTCCGCCGGGGATGAGTCCGCGGCTACGTCCGCGGCGAATGCCGAAGCCGCTGCCAACCAGGGCGCCGGGGCGGGATCCGGCTCGGCCGCACAGACTGCCGCCGCGAATGCGCAGAACGCGGCCGGTGCCGGTTCGCAGTCGGGGAGCGGCGCGGGCGCCGCGGGTTACGGTGGCGGAATCGGCGGAGGTTCGGGGTCCGGTGCCGGCGGATCGGGCATCGGGGGCTCGGCGTCGAGCGCGCGCCGGAAGAACGACAAGCGCGACTCCGAGTCAAACTCGAGCGGTGTGGTTCCGGGTGGCCCGATCCCGTCCGGTGGTGCCGCGGCCGGCGCCGGAGCGGCTGCCGCTGCTGCAGCGGCGACTCCGGTGAAGCCGAGCATGAGTCGTCCCGGAATGGGTATGGCACCCGGGATGATGGGTGCGCCCGGCCGTGCAGGCGGCAACGGCGATGGCGACACGGAGCATCAGACGCCGAGCTACCTCATCACCGTCGACAACGGCAACGAACTGATCGGCAAACTCGACCCCGTCGCACCCCCGGTGATCGGCGCATGAACTGGCGGCTGACGTCCGCCCAGTTCATGTGTCTGTGGGAGGCAACCGATCTCGACCGCATGCCGTACCCGCTGCAATACCGGTCCGCGGCCGCGACGGAAGACCGGTACGCCGTCCAGCAAATCGAACTGGAACAGTGGCGGACGGCGCTCGACGAACCGAAACTGGTCGCCGCGATCCAGGCGCTCCGGGATCCGCAACTGTCCGTCACGGTGCTCGCACCCTCCCCCGAACTCGACTCCGGGCTTCGCCGGAGGGGCAGCATCCGGGGCAGGGTCGCCGTCGTCGCCGAACAGCTGCGCGGCGCAGCGGGCCGCGGCGACATCCGGATCGAGGCCAGTGCAGAGGGCGTCGACTGGCTGACCACCCAACTCCTGGAAGACCTGCCAGGCTGCGCGCCCGGACGAACCCCGTCTCTGACCGCGCATCCCGACGACCTCGAGAACCGAAGCAGCGGTACTTCCGTCCTGCAGAACGCCCGGGCCTCCGACGGCACTCTCCTGCGAAGGATCGTGGGCCGGCCGCGGACCGGAATCGGCTACATCTGCGTCCGGGGCGCGCGCAGTGGGCTCGACGAGCCTGTTCTGGGCGAATTGACCTGGATCGACGTCGAAGCGGACGGCCGGTACCTCTATCACCAGGACGACCGTGTTCATCTGCGGTCGGCGACAGTCCGGTTGGTTCGCGACGAGCTGTCGAAACGCGTGTCGGCGGCCCTCGCCAACCCTTCGCCGACCCGCGGCTGAGCGTTACCCTTGTCCCATGACCGATCGTGACAGGGACGGGGCGGGGAAACCCCTCAATGCACGCCCCCGCGACGAACTCGGGCGACCCCTGCCGCACGACGCCGAGGGTGTGCCGCGCATCCCCGACGACCTGCGGTTACCACCCGACGAGGCGATCACGGAGGCTCAGCGGCTACTCGACCACGGCATGCCGTTCCACGCCCACGAGATCCTCGAGGGTACGTGGAAGATCGCTCCCGAGGACGAGCGGGAACTGTGGCAGGGTCTCGCTCAGCTCGCGGTGGGTCTCACCCATCTGATGCGGGGCAACAAGACCGGCGCGCGGTCTCTGCTGCGCCAAGGCCACGACCGGATCCGGCATTACGAGGTGGAGGCGCCGCACGGCCTCGACATCGCCGGCCTCCTCACGTGGTCGGAACACCTCACGGACGAGATCGATCGCGTCGACCCGTTGCCGGCGACGCCCGTACCCCGATTGAGAATCCCCTGATGACTCTGCTCCCCATGTTCCCGCTGGGTTCGACGATGCTGCCCGGTCAGCAGCTCCCCCTCCACGTCTTCGAACCCCGCTACCAGGAACTTGTCCGTGACTGCCTGGACGCACCGGACGGTCCCCGTTTCGGGGTCGTTCTCATTGCCCGCGGCAACGAGGTGGGCGGCGGCGATGTCCGCCACGATGTCGGCACCATCGCGCGGATCGAATCCCACGCCTCGATCGGCGACGGGCGGTACGAGCTGTTCTGCCGCACGGAGGAACGGATCAAGGTGTCGAAGTGGTTGCCCGACAACCCGTATCCGATCGCCGAGGTCGATGTGTGGCCGGACGAGAACACCGGCACCCAGACAGCGGACTACGAATTCCCGTCCCTCATCGAGAGACTCGAATTTCTGTACGGCCTGCTCCGCCGTCTCGCGACGGAGACCGGCAACGTGCCGCCCGACGTTCCCGTCATCGGCGGATTCCGCGGGTCGCTCGGCACGAGGCTCTATGAGATCGCGACGCACATTCCGATGGGGGACGCCGACCGCCTGCAGATCTTGGCTGCGGCCGGCGCGGACGAACGCTTGCGGGAGGTCTCCGAGGCGATCGAGAACGCCATTGAAATGGTCCAGTTCCGGCTGATGTGACCTAGCCCTCCCCGGGGTTGGTCAAGAGCACTCCGGGAAGGGTGTAGTGTTATCAATGCAACGCGGGGTGGAGCAGCTCGGTAGCTCGCTGGGCTCATAACCCAGAGGTCGCAGGTTCAAATCCTGTCCCCGCTACCACTGGAAACGGCTCCGGAGATTCAATTCTCCGGAGCCGTTTTTCGTTGTTCCACATCCTCCAGGACTAGAACGTATTCTCGTACGTGAGGCCTCAGGAGGGACAGTGCAGCTCGCCGACGTCGATCTCTACAACCCGGACACCTTCGCGAAGGGCGTGCCCCACGAGATGTTCGCCGTGTTGCGGCGGGAGGCACCGGTCTACCGGCACGTCGACGAGCGCGGCGACCCGTTCTGGTGTGTCACCCGGCACGCCGACATCGTGACGGTGAACCGGGACGCCGAGACGTACTCGTCGTGGCGGGGCGCCACCTACATCGACGACCTGAGCCCGGAAGACCTGGCGGGCCAGCAGCTGATGATGCTGAACATGGACCCACCGGACCACACGGCGCTCCGGAAGATCGTGAGCAAGGGTTTCACGCCCCGCCGCATCGGCCAGTTGCACGAGATTCTCGCGCGGCGGGCCACGGCCATCGTCGACGCGGTGATCGAGCGTGGAGAGTGCGACTTCGTCGTCGACGTCGCGTCCGAGCTCCCGCTTCAAGCGATCGCCGATTTCCTGGGCGTGCCCCAGGCAGATCGCAAACTGATCTTCGATCTGACGAATCAGATGATCGGCTCTTCCGATCCGGAATTCCATCTGGAGGAAGGTCAGGAACGGGCGGCGGCGGCCCAGATGTTCGCTTACAGCCTGGAGATGTTCGAGGACCGCAAGAAGCACCCCCGCGATGACATCGCGACAGCTCTCATCCAGGCCGATGTGCACGGCGAGAAGCTGGGCGAGCTGGATTTCAACATGTTCTTCATGCTCCTCGCGGTCGCGGGTAACGAGACCACCCGCAACGCCATCTCACACACCCAGCTGGCGCTGATGGAGCATCCCGAGGAGCGCAGGAAGGTGCTCGAGGATCCGTCCAAGCTGGACGCGCTGATCGAGGAGGGTTTGCGCTGGGCCACCCCGGTCATGCAGTTCCGCAGGACTGCGATGACAGACACCGTGCTGCACGACGTCGAGATCTCCGAGGGCGACCGCGTGGTCATCTGGCACATGTCGGGGAACCGCGACGAGGCGGTGTTCGACGACCCTTACACGTTCGACATCGATCGGCCCACCGGCCACTACTCCCAGCACATTGCGTTCGGTGGCGGCGGTCACCATTTCTGCCTCGGCGCCAACCTCGCTCGCGCGGAGATGAAGGTGATGCTGAGCGAGATTCTGCGTCGCATGCCGGACATGGAGCAGACGGCACCGGCGCAGCGCCTCCGCTCCAACTTCATCAACGGGCTCAAGCACATGCCGGTGACGTTCACGCCCTCGTCCATCTGAGCGGAGCGCCGCCTTTTCTGAAAGCCTGGTCGAGTGAATAACGTCGACGCAGTGGTCATCGGATCCGGTCCCAACGGACTCGTCGCGGCCGCGACCCTGGCAGATGCGGGCTGGGACGTCGCGGTCGTGGAGGCGCAGCCGACGCCCGGCGGTGCGGTGAGGTCGGCAGAACTCGTCCCCGGCTTCACCTCGGACCTGTTCAGCGCGTTCTATCCCCTGTCCACCGTGTCACCGGCGCTCCGCGGCCTCGACCTCGAATCGCACGGACTGCGCTGGAGTCACGCGCCCAGCGCGCTCGGGCACGCCCGTTCGGCTGCCGACGAGGACGCACCGGTGATCCATCCCGACCCCGTGGACACGGCCGCCGACCTCGAACGCCGTCAACCTGGTGACGGTGTCTCGTGGACGGCACTGGTCGAGCAGTGGCACGACATCAAGGGACCGCTGCTGAGCACTCTGTTCAGCCCGTTCCCGCCCGTGCGTGGCCCGAGCCGACTGCTGCGGCAGCTGGGCACAGCCGAGTCGCTGCGGCTGGCCCGATTCCTCCTCCTGCCGGCACGACGGATGGCGCATGAACTGTTCCGCAGCGAGGCGGCGCGACTTCTGTTGCTGGGTAACGCGATGCACGCCGACACCCCGCCGGACGCACCGGGCAGCGGCGTCATGGGTTACATCCTGACGATGCTCGCCCAGGACGGCGGTTACCCCGTTCCGGTGGGCGGCGCGGGCGAGTTGTCGGCCGCGATGGTGCGCCGGGCCGAGCACGCAGGTGCGCACTTCCATTACGGCGACGCCGTGACCGGGATCGACGTCCGGTCGGGTCGCGCCGTGGGTGTGCGGACGGCGTCGGGTGTCCGCTACACGGCACGTCGGGCGGTGATCGCCGACGTGTCCGCGCCCGCGCTGTACGGGTCGCTGCTTCCGGACCACGTCGTTCCCGCCCGCGTGCGGGCCGACCTCGAGCACTTCGAGTGGGACACGCCCGTCCTGAAGGTCAATTACGCCTTGTCGCAGAAGGTTCCGTGGCGTTCACCCAGTCTGAGCGGGGCGGGCACCGTCCATCTGGGCGCCGACGACAACGGACTCGTCCGCTGGATGGCCGACCTGACCACCGGCACCGTCCCGTCCAGCCCGTTCCTGCTGTTCGGGCAGATGACGACTGCGGATCCCACCAGGTCACCGGAGGGCACCGAAAGCGCCTGGGCGTACACGCATCTACCGCGGGACATCACCGACGACGCGTCCGCCGATCTGCTGGCCGCGCGAGTCGACGACGTCCTCGAGGCGCACGCACCGGGTTTCTCGGAGCGGGTCGTCGGTCGGGTCGTCCAGCGCCCGTCCGATCTCGAGGCAGCCGACGCGAATCTCGTGGGTGGCGCCGTCAACGGCGGGACGGCGCAACTCCATCAGCAGCTGATCTTCCGCCCCGGGCCGGGGACGTCCCGTTCGGAGACGCCGGTTCAGGGCCTGTACCTGGGAAGTGCCTCCGCGCATCCGGGTGGAGGCGTACACGGGGTGTCGGGCCTGAACGCCGCCCGCGCCGCGCTCGGCGAGGACGGACCGCGCGGCTGGCTGCGGCGACGCACCTCGCGCGCCGTCATCGAGCTGTTGTCGAAGGGGCCGATACCCTAATTTGTCCCGTGCCGGGGTACCTCACCGTGCGATGATCTGAGTCGTCGAATTCGGACCACGAAGGGGCATCATGCAGCATCGAGAATCATCCTTCGCCGGCGTCGGCGGAATTCCCATCGTCTACGACGTGTGGCTCCCCGAGCGGCGCCCGCGCGGCGTGCTGGTTCTGTGCCACGGCTTCGGCGAGCATGCCCGGCGCTACGACCACGTGATCGAGCGGCTCGGGGAACTCGACCTCGCGATCTACGCGCCCGACCACCGTGGGCACGGGCGGTCGGGCGGCAAACGGGTCCACCTGAAGGACTGGACCGAGTTCACCGACGACCTGCACCAGTTGTTCGGCATCGCGTCGACGGACTGGCCGGGAGCCGACCGGTTCCTCCTCGGGCACAGCATGGGCGGTTCCATCGCGCTGACCTATGCACTCGACCACCAGCAGGATCTGAAGGCACTCATGCTGTCCGGGCCTGCGGTCGACGTGACGAGTGGCACGCCGCGCATCGTGGTCGAGATCGGCAAACTGGTGGGTCGCTTCCTCCCCGGAGTGCCCGTCGAGTCGCTCGACGCGAAGCTGGTCTCCCGCGATCCTGCGGTCGTGTCGGCGTACGAGGAGGATCCCCTCGTCCACCACGGGAAGGTACCTGCCGGGATTGCGCGCGGGATGATCCTCGCTGCCGAACGGTTGCCGGAGCGTCTGCCGTCGTTGACGGTTCCCCTGCTGCTGCAGCACGGCCAGGACGACGGACTCGCGAGTGTGCACGGCACGGAACTCATCGCGGAGTACGTCGGTTCGGAGGATCTCACGGTGGAGATCTACGAAAATCTGTTCCACGAGGTGTTCAATGAACCGGAGAACGAGGAGGTTCTCGACGATCTCGTCGAGTGGTTGCGGCCGCGCGTGCAGGCCTGACTTCGGCGGGGGTGTTCTGCACCCCTGGACGATGGATGCCAGGATGGGCTGATGAAACGTCACGTCAGCGCCACTCTCGACATCGAGGTCACCGACGCCACCAGTCTCGAATTCAAGATCGCGGTGACCCGGACCCCGGGTTCGGAGTTGTCGGAATCGCTGACGTTCACCCTCGACGGTAACCGTGTCGAGGCGCGAGAGATGTTGGCGGAGCACGGTACTCGTGTCCACCTTCTGGACACTGCTCCCGGCTCGCTGCACGTCGAGTACTCGGCTTCGGTTCTGGGTAAGGCCGATTCGCCTCCGGTCACCGACTACGACCTGTCGAAGTATCTGCGCCCGAGCCGATATGCGGAGGCGGACAAGTTCTTCGGTTTCACCGGCGGCGAATTCAATCTGTCCAAGCCGCATCCGGAACTGCTGCAAGACATCACCACGTGGGTGGGGTCGCGACTGCTCTACCAGGCGGGTTCGAGCAGATCCACCGACAGCGCCGTCGACACGATGCTGTCCGGGGCGGGCGTCTGCCGTGACTTTGCCCACCTCACGGTGGCGCTTCTGCGGGCCGTCACCATCCCGGCGCGGCTGGTGGCCGTGTACGCGCCGGGGTGCGATCCTATGGACTTCCATGCTGTCGTCGAGGCGTTCGTCGATGGTGAATGGCGTGTGGTCGACGCGACCCGACTGGCCCCGCGTTCGGCGCTCCTGCGGATCGCGACGGGTCGCGACGCCGCGGACACCGCGTTCCTGGACAATCACGGAGGGGCGATCACACTCGAGAGCACCGTGGTGACAGCCGTCGTCGACGGCGAGTTCCCGTCCGACGACTACGCGACACCCACCTCGTTGACCTGACGGATCAGGTTGCGTCCGAGAGCCTTTCGGTGAGCACGCCCACCTGAATCTTCTTGGCGTCGGCGTGCACCTCGCGGCCGGCGTCGGTGACGTCGACGAATACGCCCCGCCGGTCCGCCTCGCACAACGCCCTCGCGACCAGGCCCGCCTTCTCCAGCCGGGCCACGCTCCGGGACAGGGCGCTGGGGCTGAGGTACATCTCGGCCGCCAGGTCCTGCATCCGAGGTCGCTCGCAGGTGGCGTCCATGAGTCGGTCGAGCGTCTCGAAATCACTCATGCTCAGGCTGTGAGCGTGTTGCATCTCACGATCCAACTCGCAGGCGATCTCGTTGTATCTGCTCGCGAGCAGCCGCCACGTGCCGCGCAGGTCTGCTTCAGAGCTCATGAACCGCACCCTAGCGCGCGTACGCAAAAGGTGCAAGCGAATTAAATGCAAACGAAATTAGTGCTTGCGCATTGATTGCACGTGCATCTACATTCTCTCTGTGACTATCAGCGACGCCACCCCGGACCTCGCCACCTCGTCGGGCACCACCACCCCCCCGTCGACCGACCAGGCCTGGACACCCCACCTCTGGGGTGTCCTGGCCGTGCTGTGCCTCGTCATGTTCCTCGACGGCCTCGACGTCTCGATGGTGGGTGTTGCGTTGCCCTCCATCGGAACCGAGTTGGGGCTGTCCACCACCTCGCTCCAATGGATCATCAACGGATATGTACTCGGATTCGGTGGTCTGCTCCTGCTGGGCGGACGCACTGCCGACCTCCTCGGACGCCGCCGCGTCTTCCTGATCGCACTCACCGTGTTCGCGATCGCGTCCCTGGTCGGCGGACTCGTCGACAACGGGACGCTGCTCATCGCGAGCCGCTTCGTGAAGGGACTCGCCGCAGCGTTCACCGCACCGACCGCGATGTCGATCCTCACCACCACGTTCAAGGAGGGGCCCGCCCGCAACCGGGCGCTGTCGATCTTCTCCGTCTTCGGAGCCAGCGGCTACTCGTCCGGCCTGATCCTGGGCGGACTGCTGACCAGCGCCGGGTGGCGCTGGACCTTCCTGATGCCGGTACCGTTCGCGGTCCTCGCTCTCGTCGCGGGCACCATCCTGATTCCCCGCGACCGCGCCGCCGACAACGGCGGACACGACATCGTCGGAGCCGCCACTCTGGTGTCCGGAATGCTGCTCGCCGTCTACACCGTCGTGTCGGCACCGGCCCGCGGCTGGGCCGATCCGCTCACGCTGGGCTCGTTCGCACTGGCCGCAGCCCTGTTGGCGTCGTTCTTCGTCGTGGAGAACCGCGTGGCGCACCCGCTGGTGCGTCTGAGCATTCTCCGGGTCGGCTCGATCGTGCGGGCGAACCTCAGCATCGTCGCGCTGTTCGGCTCCTACCTGAGCTTCCAGTTCATGATGACGATCTTCCTGCAGTCGGTGCTCGGATGGTCGCCGCTGGAGATGGCGCTGGGTCTCCTGCCCGCCGGCATCATCGTGGCCTTCGGATCACCGTTCGTCGGACGCCTGATCGACGCGTTCGGCACGGCCCGCATGATCATTGCGGCACTGACCTCGTTGAGCCTCGGCTACCTGTGGTTCCTCTTCTCGGGGAGCGATCAGCCCCACTACGTGGTGGCGATCCTGCCGAGCGTGCTGCTGCTGGGCGTCGGTTTCGCGCTGGGCTTCACGTCGATCATGGCCCAGGCCACGTCGGGCGTCGACGACTCCGAGCAGGGGTTGGCGTCGGGCCTCGTGCAGACGTCCGCGCAGGTGGGCGCCGCACTCGTGCTGGCACTCACCACCGCACTCGTCACCGCCGGCTCGCACACGGCCACCGGTATCAGTGGCGCCGGGTTCCACCAGTTCCACTCCGGCCTCGTCCTCGTCACGGGAGTCGCGCTGCTGGGTTTGCTGATCACGGTGTCACCGCTGCTGCGCAGGGTGCTCAACCCCGCATAGTTCCCGGACGGCAGAACGGGTGGGCACAGGCCCACCCGTTCTGCCGTTCAGGAGTTCAGGCCGAGTGCCGCTTCGACTCCGTGAGCGCGCGGGACGCGAAGTCGACGGTGAGTCCGATGATCGTGCGACTCTCCCGCAGCACCTTGCCGATCACCGGAAACGCGTGGATCTGCCCACTCCAGATGTGGGTCTCGATCTGCCGTCCCTCACGATCGAACCTGTCGGTGATGATCTCGACGTCGGGCCGCATGATCTCGTATTCGGCGGCAGTGAGGAAGACTGGCGGGAACAGCGCCGGATCCGCGTTCACCGGAGACTGGGCGCCCGGAATCTGATCGGGCCCGGCCAGCCAGCGATCTTTCAGCTTGGCCACCTGCGACATCGGCAGGTACGCATCGCGCTTCATGAAGTCGGGGTCGTGATCCTCGAGGTCGAGGTTGAGCAGCGGGGAGTACCCGATGACGGCCGCCGGGCGGGTGAGGCCCCGCAACGCGGCAACTTCCGCGACCTTCATCGCGAGATATCCGCCCGCCGAGTCGCCCGCGACGATCACCCTGGTGGGGTCGTCGCAGACCTTCAGCACCTCGGTGTACGCGGTGAGGGCGTCCACCAGCGACGCCCCGATCGCACCCCTTGGAAGCTGCCGGTACTCGACCGAGACGACGGGCGCACCCGACCGCGCGGCGAGCAGCCCGCACAGTGCCCGGTGGGTGGCGAGCCCGCAGAACACGAATCCGCCGCCGTGGAAGTAGAGGATGGTGGCGCCGTCCATCGACGTGACCGTGGGTCGCGGATGGGTGATCTTCTCGCACGGCACCCCGCCGAGCGAGATCGCCTCGATGTCGAGGCCCTTCGGCTTGGGAAGCCGGTCGATCAGCTCGTCGAGGGTCGCCAGCAGTTCGATGCCGCGGTCCGTCGTCGGCCATATCGTGAACAGCGGTTTGACGAAACACCTGGCAAACCAGAAAGTCATGCGCGCCCGCCGACTGACATCCCAGTGCCACACGATCGATTCACGCGTTCGCATACTGCCCTCCGTTGTATCGGACGCTTGTCCAGCCAAGTGGACACCCTAGGGCGATCCGGAGAGAAACGCACCCGAAACTGTCACGTCCGCTCCCCGAGACCTCCCGCCACGGTAAGTCGAAGTCGCCCGTTGCCGAGCGACTTCGACTGATTTCCGTCCGATTGCCCGGGATTTACCGCCCGAGTCGCTCCTCGAGTCGAGCGATGATCTCGGTCGCGACGTGGGTGGGCGATCCGCCCACGTCCACCACGATGGCGTCCTCGTCCGGCTCGATCGGTTCGAGCGTCGAGATCTGCGTGTCCAGCAACGACGGGGGCATGAAGTGGTCGAGCCGAGCGGTCAGCCGTTCCCCTATCTGCGCCCGCGACCCGGCGAGATGCACGAACACGACGTTGTCGCCCCGCAGCACGTCGCGGTAGCTGCGCTTCAGCGCCGAGCAGGTGATGACCCCGGGAAGACCGTTCTCGGTGTGTTCCCGAATCCACCCCGCGACGACATCGAGCCACGGCCAGCGATCCTCGTCGGTCAACGGCTGCCCCGACGCCATCTTCGCGACATTCGCGGGTGGGTGCAGGGCATCTCCCTCCTGCAGGTCCCAGCCCATGGCGCCGGCGATGATTCCCGCGACCGTCGACTTCCCGGACCCCGACACCCCCATCAGCACCAGGACCGGATCCGCGGTCTGCGGCGTGCGTCCTGCAGGTTCGCGTGTACTCACGTGCATCTCACCAACCTCACTCGACATTTCTCAGCCCCCTTTAGATGAATACGCTCAGCGCGAGGACACCGGCCAGACCGGTGACCGAGATGACGCATTCCATCACCGTCCACGTCTTCAGGTTCTGTACCACCGTGACGCCGAGATATTCCTTCACCAGCCAGAATCCCGCGTCGTTGACGTGCGACAGGAACAGCGAGCCGGACCCGATCGCCAGCACCATCAGCGACACGTGCGTGGAGGTCAGCTCGGCGGCGACGGGCGCGAGGATGCCGGACGCGGTGACCGTCGCGACGGTGGCCGATCCGGTGGCGACACGGATGAGCACGGCCACGAGCCAGGCGAGGAACAGCACGGGAAGGGCGCTGTCCTTGATCGCGTCGGCGATCACATCGGCGATGCCGGTGTCGATCAGGACCTGCTTGAATCCGCCGCCGGCACCGACGATGAGGAGGATTCCGGCGATCGGAGGCAGCGAACTCTCCAGCGAGGCGGCGATGGCCTTGCGGTCCATGCCGCCACCCCGGCCGAGGAGCGCCATCCCGGCGAGCACCGCGAGTGCAAGGGCCACGACCGGCGTGCCGAGGAAGTCGAGCAGCGCCTTCGCGGGCGACTCCGAGTCGGCGGCGATCACGTCGGCGATCGCCTTGCCCAGCATCAAGACCACAGGCAGCAGGATGGCGGACAGGGTGGCCGCGAAGCTGGGCCGGCGATGCTCGGCGGCGGCCTCGGCGCCTTCCCGGTCCTCGACGGTCACGTAGAGCTCGGGGACGGGGACGTCCACCCAGCGTGCCGCCAGTTTGCTGAACAGCGGCCCGGCGATGATGACGGTGGGAATCGCGACGAGGACGCCGAGCGCGAGGGTGAGTCCGAGGTTGGCGTCCAGGGCCGCCACCGCGACCAGTGGCCCTGGGTGCGGCGGAACGAGACCGTGCATGGCCGACAGACCCGCCAGCGTGGGAATCGCGATACGCATCAACGACAGTCCCGAACGCCGCGCGACCAGGATGATGACGGGCATCAGGAGCACGAGGCCGATCTCGAAGAACATCGGCAGGCCGATCACGGCGCCGACCAGCGCCATCATCCACGGCAGCGTCCGCGGGCCCGCCCGTCCAACGAGGGTGTCGACGACGCGGTCGGCACCACCGGAATCGGCGAGCAACTTGCCGAACATGGCACCGAACCCGATCAGGATTCCGACGCCGCCCATCGTGACCCCGAAGCCCTCGACGAACGACTTCACCGAGTCTTCCGCACCCAGACCTGCGGCGATACCGACGCCGACGGCGCCGATCGACAGCGCGAGGAACGGGTGGAGTTTGAGCCAGGTGATCAGCGCGATAATGACGGCGACGCCGACGACGGCGGCCGTGATCAGCCGCGCGTCGTGGCCGGCACTGTCGGCCGCTGCGAGTAGTGACGCGGTACTCATTCTGTTGCTCCAGGGAGATCGGTGATGGAATGACCCTTGTTCGTGACTCAGGTCACTCTGCCTCATAAACCATATGATTTCAAGGCGGTAGCCAATTAAGTACTACTTAGAGTCTGAATCGCGCGCCAACGTGTGTTCAATGGGGGCAACCGTGGGAACATCAGCGGATGACCAACGCAGGCGGCGGCGAGTACCGGCAATTGCACGAAACGGTGCTCGATCGGCTGGGTAGCGACATCGTGGCCGGAGTCGTGGCACCCGGCACCCGGATCTCCGCCGACGACGTGGTCACCCAGTACTCCGTCTCCCGCACCGTCGTCCGCGAGGTGGTCCGCGTTCTCGAATCGCTCGGACTGCTGGCCGTGCGACGTCGGGTCGGGATCACCGTCCTGGGTGAGGAGCACTGGAATTCATTGGATCCGAGCGTGATTCGGTGGAAGCTGGCCGGCCCGCAGCGGTTCGACCAGCTGTCGAGCCTGAGCGAACTGCGGTCGGGCATCGAACCGCTCGCCGCGCGTCTCGCTGCGACTCGGGCGACGCCGGAGCAGTGCGGGGCGCTGACGGCGGCCGTCATCGGAATGTCGTCGACGTCCCGCGCGGCGGACACGGACGCCTACCTGGCCCACGACTCCGACTTTCACCGCACCCTGCTGACCGCGTCGGGGAATCCCCTGTTGCGCGCGATGTCGCAGATCGTCGTGGAGGTGCTCGAGGGCCGCACCCGGCACTCGTTGATGCCGCACGTCGCCGAGACCGAAGCAATCCGGCTGCACGGCGTGGTGGCGTCGTCCATTCAGATGGGCGACGCGGACGCGGCGGAGACGGCCATGCGTGCGATCGTGAGCGAATCCGCGACGGCAGTCGAGCAGATGAAAGACGAAGAAGACACCCGCGAGTGAGTACTCGCGGGTGTCCACTTCGGTGCGCGGGAGGTCTTACACGACCGAATCGGAGTGCATCGCTTCGAGTTCCACGCCCTTCGTCTCCTTGACCCAGCGCAACACGAAGACGAGTGACAGCACCGCACACACGGCGTAGAAGCCGTACGAGATTCCCAGCGAGAAGTCCTTCATGGACGGGAACGTCACGGTGATCAGCCAGTTCGCTGCCCACTGCGCGCCCGCGGCGAGCGACAGGGCGGCGGCCCGGATGCGGTTGGGGAACGCCTCGCCGAGCAGGACCCACACCACGGGGCCCCAGGACATTCCGAAGGCCACCACGAAGAGGTTGGCGGCGACGAGCGCGATCGGGCCCTGCAGTCCGGTCAGGTGCGGCGTCGTGACGCCGTCCACGACAGTGGTGGACGCGGTTCCGAAGATGAACGCCATGGTCGCGAGCGTCACGGCCATACCGGCGGAGCCGATGATCAGCAGCGGTCGCCGGCCCACACGATCGATGTAGGCGATGGCAATGAGAGTGGTGGCGATGTTGACCACCGACGTGATGACCGTGATCTGCAGGGAGCTGCCCTCGTCGAAGCCGACGGCCTGCCACAGCACGCTGGAGTAGTAGAAGATCACGTTGATACCGACGAACTGCTGGAAGACCGACAGTCCGATGCCGATCCACACGATCGGCATCAGGCCGAACGCGGAGCCCTTCAAATCACGGATCGACGGTTGCGCCTCACCGTCCAGCGTCGAACGGATGCTTTCGATCTTGAGGTCCAAGCCCTTCTCGCCGAGCAGGACCGCGAGGATGCCGCGGGCCTCACCGAGGCGGCCCTGGGCGATCAGGTAGCGGGGGGATTCGGGAATCGTCAGCGACAGCAGTCCGTAGGCCAGTGCGGGCACGCACATCGCGAGGAACATCCAGCGCCAGGCCTCGAGCCCGAACCAGAGCTCTTCCTGCGATCCGCCGGCGAGGGCAGCGAGGGCGTAGTCGACCAGGAGCGAGACGAAGATGCCCGTGACGATCGCGAGTTGCTGCAGCGACCCGAGCCGTCCACGCACCCGGGCGGGCGAGATCTCGGCGATGTAGGCGGGTGCGATAACCGAGGCCAGACCCACACCGATGCCGCCGACGATCCGGAACGTCACCAGCATCTCGACGTTGGCCGCGAATCCGGTGCCGATGGCGCTCAGGAGGAACATCACGGCAGCGGCCCGCATGGTGACGAGGCGTCCGTACCGATCGGCGATCCGCCCGGCCAGCATCGCTCCCGCCGCAGCGCCCAGCAGTGCCGAGGCGATCGCGAATCCGAGGAGAGCGGAATCGACCTGGAACCTGCCTTCGATCGCCGACACTGCGCCGTTGATGACCGCGCTGTCGTAGCCGAACAGCAACCCGCCGAGTGCGGCGACGACCGCGATACGGACGGGAACCGAAGTGCCCTCTGCTGTGTCGCCGGGCGATTCCGCACCGGGCAACAGGACGTGTTCAGTCATGGGACTCCTCGTGAGCAAGGGGGTGATCGAGTCTCGGATCGAGCCGAGGCCCGCGCGAGAGCGCATTCGTTGTGGTGCGGAACACAGTAGGCAACGAAACGGGGAACCGTCAAGATATGAACACAAATAGATGATCGTCACCGCACAAATGTTCATTTATGAACGCGGTAGCCGTGATGTGCGCAGAGTGCACCCCATGCAGCGGTGCGAGAATTCAGTGACGAACAGTCAGGCCGGAAGCGCGGATCGCAGACCCAGCGCGACGGCGCCCAGCACCTGCGCCCGGGGGCCGAGTTCGGCGACGCGGATATCCAGGGAACGGACCGCGCTGGGCACCGCGTAGCGGCCGACCACCTCGCGCATCGGCCCGAGCAGCAGTTCGCCTGCCAGCGCGAGTTCACCGCCGATGACGAGTCGTTCGGGATTGACGAGGTTGCACAGGCTCGCTACCGCAACGCCGACGTGCCGCCCCGTGTCGGCGAGCACCCGGATGCAGGCGGCGTCTCCGCTCTCGGCCATCGCGACGATGTCGGCGATGGTGAGGTCGGGACCGCGACTCGGTGCGAGCAACCCGATCACGACGTGCGAGGCGACGAGGGTCTCGAGGCAGCCGCGGTTGCCGCAGCGGCATACCTGACCGAACTCGTCGAGCGTCAGGTGGCCGATTTCGCCTGCGGTGCCGCCTCTTCCGCGGTAGAGCCGGCCGTCGAGGACGAGGCCGGCACCCACTCCGTCGGACAGTTTGATGTAGGCGAGATCGGTGGTTCCGCGGCCCGCTCCCCACATGTGTTCGGCGAGCACGCCGAGGTTCGCGTCGTTGTCGACGTGCACCGCGGTGCCGAGATACTCCGACGCGATGGCGGCCGCGTCGACACCGACCCACCCCGGGAGAATCGACGGGCCGCCGACCTCGCCGGTGTCGGTCTCGAGCGGCGCGGGCAGACCCATGCCGACGGCGAGGACGGACGTACGGTCGCAGCCGAGTCGATCGAGGGCCGCGTCGAGAAGAGCGCCCGCCTGCACCACGCCGTCCGCGGCGCGGTGACCCGCACCGAGTTCGACGCGCTCCTCGGCGAGCACCTGGTGTGCCATGTCGGCGACGGCCACGGTGAGATGGCGGTGCCCGAAGTCGATCCCGACTGCAAGCCCCATCTTGCGGGTCAGCCGCACCGCCCGGCCCCGCTGGCCCGGGTGGTCGCCGCCCGGCACGGCGACCATCCCGGCCGCGGTCAATTCCTTGACCATGTTGGACACGGTGGCGGGCGCCAATCCGGTGCGACGCGCGATCTCCGCCTGGGTGAGCTCACCCGACGTCTGGAGCGCGCGGACCACACGGTGCTGGTTGGCGGACTTCAGCGAGGACTGAGAACCCGGCCTCTGGGAGTCACCGTTGTCACTGTCGCGCACGAAATCACCGTACCGCGCCGCTTCTCCCGCTACCGGGCGAGTGCCGCCGCCTCACGTGCGAGGCCGCTGATCCGGTCCCAGTCCTGCTGCTTCACGGCGTCGGCGGGCGTGAGCCAGGATCCGCCGACGCAGCCGACGTTGGGCAGCGACAGGTAGTCCCCGACGTTCGACGTCGAGATACCGCCGGTGGGGCAGAACCGTGCCGCCGGAACGGGTGAGTGGATCGAGCCGAGGAACTTTGCGCCACCCGACGCCTCGGCGGGGAAGAACTTGAGTTCGCGGTAGCCGTGCTCGAGCAGGAAGAGCACCTCGGAGACCGTCGCCGCGCCCGGGAGGTGCGGCAGTCCGGTGTCCGTCATGGCCTTGAGGAGAGTTTCGGTGCTGCCCGGCGAGACCAGGAACTGCGCTCCCGCTTCCGCCGCCTGCACGGCCTGGACCGGTTCGACGATCGTGCCCGCACCGACGCAGATTTCCGGCACCTCGCTCGCGATCGCCTTGATGGCGTCGAGAGCACACGGCGTGCGCAGGGTCAGTTCGATCATCGGGATGCCGCCGGCCACCAGCGCGCGGGCCACCGGCACCGCGTCGCCGAGGTCGTCCACGACGACGACAGGGATGACCGGGACGCGGTCGAGGAGGGAGGGGCTGTTCGTCACTGAAATACTCCTTAGACGGGTTGGGGGTGGAAAACGCTGGCGCCCTGGGTCGCCGGTCCGACAGCGGCACGCAGGCCGGCGAAGAGTTCGCGCCCCGTGCCGACCCATTCGTCGGCACCGAGCATACGACCGGTCGCCGGGCGGGCGGCCAGTTCCTCGTCGTCGAGGTGCACGTTCACGGAGCCGGTGACGGCGTCGACGGTCAGGACGTCGCCGTCACGCACACGCGCGAGCGGTCCGTCCGCCGCCGCCTCGGGGGTGAGGTGGATGGCCGCGGGAACCTTCCCGGAGGCGCCGGACATCCGGCCGTCGGTGACCAGCGCGACCTTCCGGCCCTGGTCCTGCAGAACACCGAGTACCGGTGTGAGCTTGTGCAATTCGGGCATGCCGTTGGCGCGCGGGCCCTGGTACCGGAGCACGGCCACGAAATCACCGGTCAACGTGCCCGCCTCGAACGCGGCGAGGAAGTCGAGCTGATCGTCGAAAACCCTGGCCGGACCGGTCACCACGCGGTGGTCCGGGTGGACGGCCGACGTCTTCATCACGCACGAACCCAGGTTTCCGGTCAGCATCTTGAGTCCACCGTTGACGTCGAACGGATCTTCCGGTCCGCGCAACACGCTGGTGTCGAGGCTGATTCGCGTGCCCGGCTGCCATTCGACGCCCTCGCCGGACAGCTTCGGTTCCTCGGTGTAGCGGCGGAGCCCGGGGCCGACGACGGTCTTCACGTCCTCGTGCAGCAGTCCCGCGTCCAGCATCGAGGACACGACGTAGCCGAGGCCGCCCGCCGCGTGGAAGTGGTTCACGTCCGCCGAGCCGTTGGGGTAGATCCGGGCGAGCAGCGGCACGACCGCGGACAGTTCCGACAGGTCGTCCCAGGTGAGGGTGATGCCGGCGGCGCGGGCGATCGCCACGAGGTGCATCGTGTGGTTGGTCGAGCCGCCGGTGGCGAGCAGTGCGACGCAACCGTTGACCACGGCCTTCTCGTCCACGACCTCGCCGACCGGCGTGTAGTCGTCACCGAGTGCGGTGAGGCCGGTGACGCGCCTTCCCGCCTCCGACGTGAGGGCTTCACGCAGCGGGGTACCGGGGTTCACGAAGCTCGATCCGGGCAGGTGCAGGCCCATGACCTCCATGAGGAGCTGGTTGGAGTTGGCGGTGCCGAAGAACGTGCACGTGCCGACGCCGTGGTAGCTCGCCGCTTCCGCGTCGAGCAGTTCCTCGCGATCGGCCTTGCCCTCCGCGTACAACTGCCGCACGCGCGACTTCTCGTTGTTGGGCAGACCGGACGTCATCGGCCCGGCCGGGACGAAGATCGTCGGCAGGTGACCGAATCCCAGTGCACCGATGAGCATTCCCGGCACGATCTTGTCGCACACGCCGAGCATGAGGGCAGCGTCGAACATGTCGTGGGACAGTCCGATCGCCGTCGCCATCGCGATGACGTCGCGACTGAACAGCGACAGCTGCATGCCGTCGCGGCCCTGGGTGATGCCGTCGCACATCGCGGGGACGCCACCGGCGAACTGGGCGATGCCACCGGCCTCCATGACCGCGGCCTTCAGCTGCCGCGGGAAGTGCTCGAACGGCTGGTGCGCCGACAGCATGTCGTTGTACGACGAGACGATCGCGATGTTGGGCTTGACGAAGCTGCGCAGTGCCTTCTTGTCGGCCGGGCCGGACGCTGCGAAGCCGTGCGCGAGGTTCGCGCACGCCAGCTTGCCGCGCGCCGGGCCGCGGTCGGCGGCCTGCCGGATACGGTCGAGGTAGACCGTGCGCTCGGGTTTGCTGCGCTCGATGATTCGTTCGGTGACGGCGGCGAGGACGGGGTGCACGTCGGCCGTCGGTGTGGGTGCGTCGGTCATGCGGTGACTCCTTCGTGCCAGGCGCGGCCGTCGCGCTCGATCAGGGTGGTCGCGTCGGTCGGTCCGTTGGTGCCGGCCGGGTAGCGGCGCGGGCCGCGCTCGGACTTCTCCCAGCCGACGAGGATCTGCTCGACCCACTCCCAGGCGGCCTCCACCTCGTCGCGGCGCATGAACAGGGTCGGGTTACCCCGGACCACGTCCATCAGCAGCCGCTCGTAGGCGTCGGGTGACGGACGCTTGAACGTTTCGATGTAGTTGAGGTCCAACGACACCGGCTTGAGCCGGATACCGCCGGGGCCGGGTTCCTTCGCCGTCATGTGCAGCCGCATGCCCTCGTGGGGCTGCAACTGGATCACCAGGCGGTTGGGTTCGCTGTGGCCCTCGCTGCCGGGGAACATGGGGTGCGGGACGGGCTTGAACTGCACCACGATCTCCGAGCACCGCCGGTCCATGCGCTTGCCGGTGCGCAGGTAGAACGGCACGCCGGCCCAACGCCAGTTCTGGATCTCGGCCTTGACCGCGATGAACGTCTCGGTGGCGCTGCCCGGGTTCTCGACGTCCTCCTGGTATCCGGGGACGGCGATCCCGTCAGCGAGGCCGGGACCGTACTGACCTGCGACGGTGCAGCGTTCGACGTCCTGCGGGCTCATCGGCTTGAGGGCCTGGAGGACCTTGAGCTTCTCGTCTCGCACGGTCTCGCGGTCGACGTAGGTGGGCGGTTCCATCGCGACGAGGCAGAGCATCTGCAGGAGATGGTTCTGCAGCATGTCGCGCAGGGCACCCGCCGACTCGTAGTAGCCGCCACGACTGCCGACCCCGAGCGACTCGGCCACGTTGATCTGCACGTGGTCGATCGACGAGGAGTTCCACAGCGGTTCGAGGAACGTGTTGGCGAATCGCGTGACCAGAAGGTTCTGGACGCTCTCCTTGCCGAGGTAGTGGTCGATGCGGAAGATCTGCGATTCCTCGAACACGGCGCCGACCGCGTCGTTGACGGCGCGGGCCGAGGCGAGGTCGTGTCCGATGGGCTTCTCCAGCACGACGCGGGACTGCGCGTCGGCGAGACCGTTCAGGGCGAGGTTCTCACAGATCGGCCCGAACAGACCGGGAGCGCAGGCCAGGTAGAAGACCCGGATCGAACCTTCCCGCGCGGCGAGGCAGTCGCTCAGGCCCGCCCAGTTCTCGGGGTCCCCGGCGTCGACGGAGACGTATTCGAGCCGACTGAGAAATCGCTCACAGGTGTCCGAATCGAGCTGATCGCCGGAGACGAACCGCGCGAGTTCACCCCGCACCTTGTCGCGGTAGCCGTCGGTGTCGAGACCGGCTCGCGAGGCACCGATCACGCGGGTTTCGGCGGGCAGCTGGCCGTCCCTGTCGCGCAGGTAGAGCGCGGGAAGCAGCTTACGAACCGCCAGGTCGCCGGTGCCGCCGAACACGACGAAATCGCACGGATCCACGGTGGTCGCTGGTGACATGTCATCTCCCTCTGAAAGCCGGATGTGTGGGCCATCACAGACGACGATAGGCGACCTTTCGCTTTCGATCAATACAGACTTAAGTATTTCTGCGAACAAAGATCCGTGGCTTACGTTGTCAGACGCGTGTCCGGTTGGTTGAATGGCCACCATGCGGACGACTCGCTCGACGACCTCCCCGGCGACGGGTGGCGACGTCTTCGCCCTCATTCGCGCAGGGCAAGCCACGACGCGCACCGAGATCGGCAACCTCACCGGGCTGTCGCGCACGGCTGTCGCGGCCCGGGTGTCGTCGCTGCAGTCCTCGGGACTCGTCGTCGAACGCGAAGAAGGCGTATCGACCGGCGGGCGGCCGCCGGTGAAGCTCTCGTTTCACGTCCAGGCCGGTGTCGTGCTGTCGGCGGCCATCGGCCGGAGCCGCACGCAGCTGGCCATCTGCGACCTCGCCGGCGACGTGATCGTCGCCGAGGACGTGGAGCAGGAGATCGGCACCAGCCCGGCCGAGCTGATGCCCGTCATCGCGCAACGCCTCATCGCACTGCGCGAGAGTCTGGGCGAGACCGCGGGACGGACGGTCGGGATCGGGATCAGCCTCCCCGGGACGGTCGACACCGAACGCGGGTGCAGCCTGAACTCCCCCATGATGTCGGGCTGGGACGGCGTCCCCCTCCAGCCGTTCCTCGCCGACGTCACGGACGCACCCGTGTTCGTCGACAACGACGCCAACGTCATGGTGCTGGCGGAGCGGCGCGGAGAACGCCGCGACTTCGCCGACATGCTGCTCATCAAGGCGTCGACCGGGCTGGGCGCCGGCCTCGTGTCCGGGGGCGTGCTCCAGCGGGGCGCCCTCGGCGCGGCAGGCGAGATCGGGCACACGAAAACCGCAGCGGCACAAGGAGTTGTGTGCCGCTGCGGTGATGTGGGTTGTATCGAGGCCGTGGCCGGCGGGTGGGCGCTGGTCCGCAATCTGCAGGAGCAGGGACGCGAAGTCACCCACATCCGCGACGTGATCACCCTCGCCCTCGCCGGGGACGCCGAGGCCCGGCGAATGATCCGTGAGAGCGGACGGCAGATCGGCGAGGTCCTGTCGGGCGCGGTCAACCTCCTCAACCCGGAGGTCGTGATCGTCGGCGGCGACATGGCGCAGGCCTACGACACGTTCGTCGCCGGGCTACGCGAAACCCTATACGGCAACGCGATCGCCGTTGCCACCCAACAGCTTCAGATCCTCCCCTGGACGCACGGGGAACTGTCGGGAGTGGTCGGCAGCGCCACCATGGCGCTCGACCACGTCCTCAGCGTGCGCGCCGTCGACCGGCTACTCGCAGGCGCTCCGCGCCCGTGAGCCCTTTTGGTAGCGGGAACAACCAAAAAGGCGCACGAGCCCGGAGGGCCTACTTGACGTCGGAACCGTGCCTGGTGAGCGGCATGATCTCGATCTTCATGTACGGGAACAGGGGAAGGTTCCACAGGATCTCGTGCAGTTCGTCGGCCGACTCGACATCGAAGATGCTGATGTTGCTGTACTGCCCGACGATCCGCCAGATCTCGGGCCACTTGCCGGAGCGTTGGAGCTCCTGCGAGTACGCCTTCTCCTTGGCGATGGTGTCTTCCCGGACCTTCGGGTCGAGGTCACGGGGAATGGCGACGTCCATGCGGACGTGAAAGAGTGCCATCGGGTGGTGTGCTCCTTAGTTCCTGGTCCAGGTCTTGACTGCGTCCATGTTGAGCTCGACGCCGAGTCCGGGACCCTCGGGCAGGAACACCTGACCGTCGGCGTAGCGGATCGGTTCCTGCAGCAATTCCTCGCTGAACAGCAGCGGTCCGAACAGTTCGGTGCCGAAATCGATGCCGGGCTCGGCGCAGGCGAAGTGGATGGACGCCGCGGTTCCGATCGGGCCTTCGATGGACGTGGCTCCGTGGCAGGCAATTCCGGCTGCCTTGGCGATCGCGACCACCTCGCGGCTCTTCTTCAGTCCGCCGCACTTGGTGGTCTTGAGGGCGATGACGTCGGCGGCGCCGCGCCGTGCGACCTCGAGGGCGTCGTGCGGAGTCTGCACGCTCTCGTCCGCCATCACCGGAACCGGGACCAGCCGGTTGAGCTCGGCGAGGACCTCGAGCTGCTCACCGGGTGTGGGCTGCTCGATCAGTTCGACGCCGCCTTCGACGAGGCGGGGCACGTACTTCAGCGCGGTGAGCCTGTCCCAGCGGGCGTTGACGTCGATGCGGACGCCGGCCTTGCCCTGCAGTGCCTGCGCGATCTGGACCACCCGCGCAGTGTCGACGGCGGGATCGAGCGCACCCATCTTCAGCTTGAAACTGAAGTGCCGCTTCGACTCGACGAGCCCGAGCGCCTCCTCGATGATCTCCTCTGCGGGTGCGGCGCCGAGGGCCCACGTGACGTCGACGCTCTTCCGGAAGGCGCCGCCGAGCAGCGTGTGCACGGGCACACCCAGGCTGCGGGCCCAGGCGTCGTGCAACGCGACGTCGACGGCGGCCTTCGCGAAACGTGCATTGGCGACGACTCGTTCGATGTCCGACATGATGCCGGTGATCTCGTCGACACCCCGTCCCAGCAGCACCGGGACGATGTACCGCTCGACGATCGCCTGCATCGTCTCCACCGATTCGCCGCCCCACCACGGGCCGCCGGGGACGACGCCCTCGCCGTAGCCGGTCACGCCGCCCGCGGTCGTGACGGCGACGAGCAGCAGCGGCTGCGCCGTCATCGACGTGGTGGCGAACTTGTGGGGACGCACCAACGGCACATCGAGGATCGTCGTTTCGACGGAGACGATCGACAGGTCGGTCATCGGATCACTTTCTCTACGGGTGGAACGGGTCACGCGGGGTCGAGCACGAAGTTGTAGGTGACGTAGTTCTTGCCGTCGTCACCGGTCTTCGGGTCGAGGATCAGTTCCGGCTTGGTCGCCGACGCGACGTCGCTGTCGATCCACTCGCCGCCCTTGAAGTACAGCTGCGTGGTCACCGATTCCTTGCCCGGCGCCGACACGATGAGGTGCAGGTGCGCGGGACGCCACGGGTGACCGTTCTGCGCCTCGATGAACTGCCCGGTCGGGCCGTCGGTCGGGATCTTGTAGGGCGCCGGCTGGATCGTGGTGATCTCGTAGCGGCCGTCCTCGTCGGCGATGATGGTGCCGCGCAGGTTCCACTCGGGCAGATGCGGGGCGAACTGCGAGTAGTAGCCGACGTTGTCGGCGTGCCACAGTTCGACCTTCGCGCCCGCGAGGCCGTTGCCGTCGAGATCGGCGACCTGGCCCGAGAAGACGAGCGGGGTGATCTTCTCGTCCTCGGGACGCATCGGCAGGGTGCACTTCGACGGCAGCTCGGGCGAGTTCTCGATGTAGTACGGGCCCTCGATGCTGCCCTTGGTGCCCTTACGGCTGCGGGCGAGGACCTCTTCGACGGAATGCTCGATGAACACGTCGAGGAACAGCGGCCACTCGCCGCCCTCGCCGACGTCGATGAGCCACTGCTTGAACACGCGGTACTCGGGGTAGGTGACGCCGTGCTTGAGGATCACGTCGTTGAGTGCGCCGAGTGCATCCTTGGCGATGGCCGCCAGCCGCTCCGGCGAGGTGTCGGCGGTGACGCGCTCGGCCTTGAACTTGTCGGTGGCGGCGGAGCCGGATCCGGCGGCGGTGGGGCTCTCGGTGGTGGTCATCTGTTTCTCCTTGGGCTGGGAGGGGAGCGGATTGGGCTGATATCGAGTTTTGGACGACGCGGTGGGTGTTCACGCGCCGAGGGTCTTGCACTCTGTACGCTCTGCGTACTAACATAACGCTGTGCGTACACCACTACTGTGCGCGCAGTCACATTGAAATGTCAACCCCGAGTCCGAATATGCACACGAATCGCTGGTGGAGGCCGCAATGACCGAGAGCGATCGCGATTACATCCAGAGCATCGAGCGCGGCTTCGCAGTGCTCCTCGCGTTCGACGCGCAGCGTCCGAACCCGACGCTGGCAGAACTCGCCACGGAAGCGGGACTGTCGCGCCCCGCGGTCCGCCGGATCCTGCTCACCCTGCAGAAGCTGGGGTACGTCGCCGGGTCGGGAGGCCGGTGGTCGCTCACCCCTCGCGTGCTCAGCATCGGACAGCACTACTCGGAGTCGCACGCACTGATCGAGGCCGCGATGCCCCGACTGCTCGAGGTGGCCGAGAAGACCCAGGAATCCGCGTCGCTCGGCGTGCTCGACGGCGCCGACGTGGTCTACGCGGCGCGCGTCCCCGTCCGCCGGATCATGAGCATCAACGTCTCCGTCGGCACCCGCGTCCCCGCGTACGCCACGTCCATGGGCCGTGCACTCCTGGCCTGGGCCCCCGCCGACGTCGTCGAGCGGGTGGTCGCCGAGTCCACGTTCCAGAAACTCGGGCCCGAAACCATCAGCACGCCAGCCGAACTCGAGCGGGAACTCGCCAAGGTCCGCGAACAGGGATTCGCACTGACATCCGAGGAGCTCGAGAAGGGTTTGATCTCGCTGGCCGCCCCCGTCCGCGACGCCGGCGGCACAGTGGTCGGCGTGGTCGCGTGCTCCACGTCGTCCGCGCGCAACACTCCCGCGCAGTTCCGGGAGCAGGCCGTTCCGTGCGTTCTCGCCGCCGCGGCCGCCCTGAGCTCGGACATGGGTTACGCCGGCTGACGGCGTCACGTCGGTCAGATCGGGTCGAGCACGAAGTCGCAGGAGACCTCTCCGCCGGCACCGAGGCCGACGAGCGACTCGACGGCGGACGCGACTACCTCACGCGATGCGCCCGGTGTCGGCACCAGGCGCGTCTCGAGCGGCCGGAAGCCACGCGCATGCACGACGACGTTGACGTGACCGACATCGGCTTCGCCTCGGGCGCTGGAGAATTCGCAAGGCGCGGGCTGCACGGTCGAGATGTCGAAGCGGCCCCCGGCGCACGTGACGACGATGCCGCGCAGGTTGTTGCGCAGAATCTCGACAGAGTACCCGGAGTAGCAGCCGTCGGCGTCCGCGTGCCAAATCTCGAGCTCCGCCCCCGACAGTGGTTCGCCGTCGCGTGACCGCACGACCCCCGCGATGCGCAGCGGGGTTCCCGGTTCACCGGGGAGTGCCGCGAGGTTCGCCTTCCACGGCAGTACTCGCTGCGCGGGGAGGTAGAACTCCCGATCGACGTGGTCGAGGCCTGCTCGGTCCACGTGAGGTGCGGTCGTCGTCGACGTCGAGGTCATCACCTGATCCGATCACTCTCGTACGCTGTGCGTACATGGAGAACGCTGTGCGGTCGTTGTCGAGTGTGCGCGTGGTCACAGGCATTCGTCAACCTGGGTCCGTTCACATCGCGGACGGGTCGGTCCGGTGCATCTGTGGGATAATTTCCCCGCCACCGGCGGACAACGACGTTTCGCCGTCCCCGGTTCGCGCCCTCGTGCCGGCCACGTCGAATTCCCGAGGATCACATCGATGACCACGCCTCCCCGCAGCATCACCCTCCGCTTCCTGGCCGCACCCACCGAGGTGGCGACGCTCGGAGGGGCCGTCCAGGGGGGCCGGATCCTCGAATGGATCGACAAGGCCGCCTACGCCTGTGCGGTCGGCTGGAGCGGGAGCTACTGCGTCACCGCATACGTGGGAAACATCAAGTTCACTCGCTCCATCGAGTCGGGACACCTCGTCGAGGTCGAAGCGCGACTCGTCCACACCGGGCGCTCGAGCATGCACATCCAGTGCACCGTGTCGTCGGCGGACCCGCGCACCGGGCAGTTCACCGAAGCCAGCAACTGCCTCATCATCTTCGTCGCCGTCGACGATTCCGGTAAGCCCACGAGCGTGCCGCCGTGGAAGCCGAACACCGCTTCCGACCGCGCCGAGTCCGAGGAGGCGGTCATGCGCATCGGTCTGCGCGCCGACATCGAAGAAGCGATGAGCAAACAGAGTTACACCGACGCGGGCACCGCACCGGAATCGCTCACCCGCTTCCTCGCCGCGCCCACCGACGTCAACTGGGGCGGCAAGACGCACGGTGGAACGGTGATGCGCTGGATCGACGAGGCCGCCTACCTGTGCGGCACGTCGTGGAACGGCACGCCGTGCGTGTCCGTCTACGCCGGCGGGGTCCGGTTCTACCGCCCGATCCAGATCGGTCACGTCGTCGAGGTCGACGCCCGCCTGCTGCACACCGGCGCGCAGACCATGCACATCTCGGTGCACGTGCGGTCCGGCGACCCGCGCACTCGCGAAATGAACCTCACCACGCACTGCCTCACCGTCGTCGCCGCCGTCGACGAGGACGGCGCCGCAACGGCAGTGCGGCAGTGGGTTCCGCAGTCCGACGAGGATCGCAAGCTGGAGGCGCACGCCCGCGAACTCATCGCCCTCCGCGACCGGGCACGAATCGGCGCCCTGGCGTAGCCCGCCCGAGTAGCGTCACGGGAAACGGTCTACCCGCGGAAGGAGCGGGGGGATGCCTGGGAACCGTCCACTCGACGTGCAGTTGTCCCGGCGGCGTGTGCTGCAGTGGGGAGCGGGAGCCGCCCTCCTCGGGCTCACCGGGGCCTGCGCCCGCAGCGACGACACGGAGGGCGCGATCGGGCCCGACTCTCCGGAGGTGCGCGCATACGCCGAGGCCGAGGAACACCGGTTCCCCGCCGGCAGGCCGGTGGCCTACGAGCTCTCCGCGACGCAGTCCGACGTCGACATCGCAGGTACGCGCACCGCCGCGTGGTTGTACAACACGCAACTGCCGGGCCCGATCCTGCGGGCGAACGTCGGGGACAGGGTTCAGGTGCGGTTTCGCAACCAGCTCCCGGATTCCACCACGGTGCACTGGCACGGGCTGGCCATCCGCAACGACATGGACGGGGTCCCGGATGTCACGCAGGCTCCGATACCGGCGGGCACAGAGTTCGTCTACGACTTCATCCCGCCCGACCCGGGCACGTACTGGTACCACACGCACGGCGACCTCCAGCGCGGCCGCGGGCTGTACGGGGCCCTGATCATCGACGATCCCGGGGCACCCGCGAACTACGACGCCGAATTCGTCGTCGTCCTCTCCGACTGGTTGACCGACCGCACGCCGTCGCAGGTCTTCGACGAACTCCGCGGCGGGCGAATGACGTCCATGCCCGAGATGACGTCGCCCGTGCTCGGCGGTGACTCCGGCGACGTCCGGTACCCGGTGTACCTGCTGAACGGGAAAGCACCCGGCGATCCGACCGTCTTCACGGCACGGCCGGGGCAACGCGCCCGCATCCGGCTGATCAACGCCGGCGACGACACCGCGTTCCGGGTCGCGCTGGGTGGCCACCGGCTGACCGTCACGGACACGGACGGTTTCCCCGTCGAACCGGTCGACACCGACTCGGTGCTGATCGGCATGGGCGAGCGGTACGACGCCGTCGTCACCCTGCAGGACGGGGTGTTCCCGCTGGTCGCGGTCGCCGAGGGGAAGGGCGCGCAGGGATTCGCGATGGTGCGCACCGGCGGCGGCGCAGCCCCCGACCCCGCCGTGGCGCCCCGTGAGCTGGGCCCTCCCCCGCTCACCGTGGCCGACCTGCGGGCCACCGACGCCGTCCGGCTCCCCGTGGTCGACCCGGGTGTCACCCTGGAGGCGAAGCTCGGCGGCGACATGAAGCAGTACGTGTGGACGGTGAACGGCCAGGCCTATCCCGACCACACCCCGCTGACCGTCCACCGGGACCAGCGAGTGCGGCTGGTCTACACGAACCCCACGATGATGTTCCACCCCATGCACCTGCACGGGCACACGTTCGCCGTGGCCCGCCCGGACGGCTCCGGACCGCGGAAGGACACCGTGATCGTGCTCCCCGGGCAGACCGTCGCCGCCGACATCGACACGACGAACCCCGGTCAGTGGATCACGCACTGCCACAACGACTATCACCTCGCCGCCGGCATGGCGACGATCTTCTCGTACGTGAGCTGACGCCGGACCGTCAGCCCCGGAGCGCTTCGGAGGGCGCCTCGCCGTACTTCCGCCGGTACGCCGCAGCGAACCGGCCGGTGTGGGTGAAGCCCCAGCGCATCGCGACCTCGGCGACCGTCGACGAACCGTCCGCGCGCAGCAGGTCGTCGTGGACGCGTTCGAGCCGAACGTCCAGCAGGTAGTCGCGAGGGCTCACCCCGACGTACTCCTGGAATCCCTCCTGCAGGCGGCGGACCCCGACACCCGCGATCTCGGCCATCTCGGCCGCCGTCCACGCCCGCGCGGGGTCGGCGTGGATCTCGTCGATGACGCGCTTGACGATCCGCGGCCGAGTACCGGCACCGGCCGTCTCGTCGTCCGGAATCGCCGCCAGGACCAGCGCCGTGGTGACCGCCCCCGACAGTTGCTCGGCGACGAGAGGGTTCGTGTAGATTCCGTCCGACCGCAGCATCTGGTCGAGCAGCGACCGCACCAGAGCCAGCCAGCTGGCACCGTTCTCGCTGGTCAGGTCCAGCTGCGGGGGCAGTCGCAGTCCCGGCCGCGCCAGGATCCGTGCCATCTCGCGGTGCAGGTAGTCGCGGTCGACGCGCACGCCGATGATGGAGCAGTCCTTGCTCCAGGCGGTGATGAGCGTCGTGGTGTCGGGCGGGCAGATCGTTCCTGCCCCGGGCACGGACGACACCTCGTGCTTGCCGGTCACCGATTCCAGATGACCCGACAGCGGCACGTTGATCGCATACGCGCCGGGGTGGTCCGACTGGATCGACACGTCCGCGCCCCAGCCGATATGCGTGATCTTCACAGGTCCGAGTTCCACCGCCTCCGCGACGGTGTTGCGCGCGTTCGACCTGTTCAGCGGCGTCAGCCGATGCGGGAAGTACACGTCCGACACCACGTGCGACGCTTCGTCCCAATCTTCGGCGCGAACCAGCTTGGACGTGGGCTGCATGGCACCAGTGTGACCACGGACACCTTCGATTGCAATTTCCACGGTGATCCAAGTCACTGCGCAAAGCGGATCACCTCCGCGCTCAGCGGATCGACGCACGGTGCTCACGGTCGTACTTTCGTCCGTACCTCATCAGCGCGCCGGACAGGAAGGGAGGCTCCGACCATGGAGCAGCGCGAACTCCGGAACATCTTCGGGCAGTTTGCCAGCGGAGTCACGGTCATCACATGCGCCAACTCCGAGGGCCTGCCGCACGGAGCGACGGTCACCGCCTTCACCGCCGTCTCGATCGAGCCGAGACTGTGCCAGATCACCCTGACCCGAAAGTCGAAGGCCTGCAACTACTTGAGCAAGGCGCCGTTCGCCGTCAACATCCTCGCCGCAGACCAGGTGGACACCGCGATGCATTTCGCCGGGCGCCCGCAGAACCCCGAACCCGTGTGGGCCGACGGACCGACCGCGCCCGTCATCTGCGGCGCCGCCGCCACATTGTCGTGCCGGCCGTGGGCCGAGTACGACGGCGGCGACCACATCATCTTCATCGGTGAGATCGTGGCTGCCGACTCGAGCGGCAAGGATCCGCTGCTGTTCTACCGGAGCACGTTCCACGACCTCGGCTCACCGTCCGCGTCGGCCGCGTGGAACGGATCGATGGACGATCCGAACAGCGGCTGGTTCGACTCCACCACCTCCTTCACCCCGTTCCATCTTCAGCCCGTCAACTGACCGCCGAATCCGAAAGGACATTCCATGACCACCACCGAAAGCGCTCCCGAGACCACGCTCGACCCGACGAAGGTCAACCCCGCCGCCGACTGTGAAGCCAACCGCACCGCGAACTTCGCCACCCGCCCGATGACCGGTGACGAGTACATCGAGTCGCTGCGCGACGACCGCGAGATCTGGCTGCACGGCGAGCGCGTCGAAGACGTCACCACGCATCCGGCGTTCCGTAACCCGATCCGGATGACCGCGCGTCTCTACGACTCGATGCACACCGGTGAGCACGTCGACAAGGTCACCACCCCCACCGACACCGGCAACGGCGGCGTGACGATGCCGTTCTTCAAGGCCCCGACGTCCTCGGACGACCTGCTGAAGGAACGCGACGCCATCGCCACCTGGGCACGCATGACCTACGGCTGGATGGGCCGCTCCCCCGACTACAAGGCCTCGTTCCTCGGCACCCTGCACGCCAACAAAGAGCTGTACTCCCCGTTCCAGGACAACGCCGAACGCTGGTACAAGGAATCGCAGGAGAAGGTTCTCTACTGGAACCACGCGATCATCAACCCGCCCGTCGACCGCCAGCTCCCGCCGGACGAGGTCGGCGACGTGTTCATGAAGGTCGAGAAGGAGACCGACGCCGGCCTGATCGTCTCCGGCGCGAAGGTCGTGGCCACCGGCTCGGCCATCACCAACTACAACTTCATCGCCCACTACGGCCTGCCGATCAAGAAGAAGGAATTCGCCCTCATCTGCACCGTCCCGATGGACGCACCGGGCGTGAAGCTGATCTGCCGGTCCTCGTTCACCCAGAACGCGGCCGTGATGGGCACCCCGTTCGACTACCCGCTGTCGAGCCGGATGGACGAGAACGACACCATCTTCATCTTCGACAAGGTGCTGGTGCCGTGGGAGAACGTCTTCATGTACGGCGACGTCGACAAGATCAACGGCTTCTTCCCGCAGTCCGGGTTCCTGCCCCGCTTCACGTTCCAGGGCTGCACGCGTCTGGCCGTGAAACTCGACTTCATCGCCGGCATGCTGATGAAGGCCCTCGACGCCACCGGCGCCGGCGGCTTCCGCGGAGTGCAGACCCGCGTCGGCGAGGTCATCGGCTGGCGAAACCTGTTCTGGTCACTCACCGAATCGATGGCACGAAACCCCGAGCCGTGGATCGGCGACACCGTCATCCCCAAGCTCGAATACGGCCTCACGTACCGGATGTTCATGATCCAGGGCTACCCGCGCATCAAGGAGATCATCGAACAGGACGTCGCATCCGGCCTGATCTACCTGCCCTCGAGCGCTCGCGACTTCAAGAGCCCCGACGTCCGGCCGTACCTCGACAAGTACGTCCGCGGCTCCGACGGCATGACCGCCGTCGAACGCGTCAAGATCATGAAGGCCCTGTGGGATTCGATCGGCAGCGAGTTCGGTGGCCGCCACGAACTCTACGAGCGCAACTACTCCGGCAACCACGAGAACGTCAAGGCCGAACTGCTGTTCGCCGCCGAGAACCGCGGCGACGTCGCGTCCATGAAGGGCTTGGCCGAGCAGTGCCTGTCCGAGTACGACCTCGACGGCTGGACCGTGCCCGACCTGATCGGCAACGACGACGTCTCGTACTTCGGCAACAAGTAACCGCTCGACCCCACAGACGCACCCTTTCTCCGCAACCGCACCCGAAATAGCTTCCGAATTCGGGTGCGGACGCGGAGAAGGGGTGCGTCTGCGTGTCCAGGGTCCTGCCGTCCGATCCCGGCTCGTGTGCGCATGCCGGACACGTCCTAGTCAGTACTCGGTAAATACCTAGTGTGATGCAGCGCACAGGCTGCAAGAGTGGAATCCATTGCCGGACCCGGGCGCCCTCGCAGGGCGCAAGCCCCCCGGAGATCTTGGAGGATCCCATGACTGAAACCCTGTACACAGCGCCGTCCGACGACGTGCGCGCCAAGTTGGCCGACGCACTCATCGAGGACGCGGAAACCGGTCGCTACCAGGTGCGACGTAGCGTATTCACCGACGAGGACCTGTTCGAACTCGAGATGAAGCACATCTTCGAGGGCAACTGGATCTACCTGGCCCACGAGAGCCAGATCCCGAACGTCGGCGACTACTTCACCACGTACATGGGCCGCCAGCCGATCGTGATCTCCCGCAACAAGGAGGGCGAGCTCAACGCCCTGGTGAACGCGTGCAGCCACCGCGGCGCCATGCTCTGCCGGCGCAAGACGGACAACCGGACCACGTTCACCTGCCCGTTCCACGGCTGGACGTTCAACAACTCCGGCAAGCTCCTCAAGGTCAAGGACCCGCGCGAGGCCGGCTACCCGGAACAGTTCAACAAGGACGGCTCCCACGACCTCACCAAGGTCGCGCGGTTCGAGAACTACCGCGGATTCCTGTTCGGCAGCCTCAACGCCGACGTGCCGCCGCTCGAGGAACACCTCGGTGACACCACGAAGATCATCGACATGATCGTCGACCAGTCGCCCGACGGCCTCGAGGTCCTGCGCGGTGCGTCCACCTACACCTACGACGGCAACTGGAAGCTGCAGACCGAGAACGGCGCCGACGGTTACCACGTGTCCGCCACCCACTGGAACTACGCCGCGACCACGTCGCGTCGGGAGTCGGGCGAGTCCACCAACGCCACGAAGGCGATGGACGCCGGCAAGTGGTCGAAGCAGCAGGGCGGGTACTACTCGTTCGACAACGGTCACCTGCTGCTGTGGACCAAGTGGGCCGACCCCGCCAACCGCCCGCTCAACGAGCGTCGCGAGGAACTCGTCGCCGAGTACGGCGAGGACCGTGCCGACTGGATGATCGGTGTGTCCCGCAACCTGTGCCTGTACCCGAACGTGTATCTGATGGACCAGTTCGGTTCGCAGATCCGGCATTTCCGTCCGATCTCCGTCGACAAGACCGAGGTCACCATCTACTGCATCGCCCCCAAGGGTGAGAGCCGGACGGCACGCGCCGCGCGCATCCGCCAGTACGAGGACTTCTTCAACGCCACCGGCATGGCCACCCCGGACGATCTCGAGGAGTTCCGCTCCTGCCAGAAGACGTACCAGGCCGGTGCCGCACCGTTCAACGACCTCAGCCGCGGTGTCACCCACCAACTCCAGGGCCCCGACGAGGACGCGAAGAAGATCGGCATCAACCCCATCTCCAGCGGTGTGAAGACCGAGGACGAGGGCCTCTACCCGATCCAGCACGGCTACTGGGTGCAAGCACTCACCAAGGCGCTCGACGCCGACGTTGCCGCGAACAACCGCTGAGGGAGACGACGAACATGACCGCAGTAGCCGAAAGCACTGTCACCCAGCACGACATCGAGCAGTTCCTCTACCGTGAGGCCCGCTACCTCGACGACCGCGAGTTCGAGAAGTGGATCGAGTGCTATCACCCCGACTCCGAGTTCTGGATGCCGGCGTGGGCCGACGACGGTGAACTGACCACCGACCCGATGACCGAGATCTCCCTGATCTACTACGCCAACCGTGGCGGCATCGAGGACCGGGTGTTCCGCATCAAGACCGACCGGTCCAGCGCGACGAGCCTTCCGGAGCCGCGCACCGGTCACAACATCTCGAACGTCGAGGTCACCGACCGTCGCGGCGACGTGGTGGACGTCCGGTTCAACTGGTTCACGCTCTACTTCCGGTACAACACGGTCGACACGTACTTCGGGAATTCGTTCTACACCATCGACTTCTCCGGTGAGCAGCCTCTGATCCTGAAGAAGAAGGTCGTGCTCAAGAACGACTACATCCACCACGTGGTCGACATCTACCACATCTGATTTCTTCCCCATTCTTCGCGAATCGAGCTGTTTTCCATGACTTTCCAAGTTGCACTGAGTTTCGAGGACGGGATCACCCGCTTCATCAAGTGTGACGGCGACGAGACGGTCGCCGACGCGTCCTACCGCGCGCGCATCAACATTCCCCTCGACTGTCGAGACGGGGCGTGCGGCACCTGCAAGTCGCTCTGCGAATCCGGCACGTACGACGGCGGCGACTACATCGAGGAAGCGCTCACCGATGAAGAGGCGGAGCAGGGTTACTGCCTTCCGTGCCAGATGATGCCGGAAAGCGATCTGGTACTGCAGATCCCGACGACGTCCGACGTCGCCAAGACCGCCGCAGGCACCTTCTCCTCGACGGTCACGGAGATCCGCAAGTTCTCCGACACCACCATCGGGTTCACGATCGAGATCGCGAACCGGGACGACCTCGTCTTCCTCCCCGGCCAGTACGTGAACATCACCGTTCCCGGGACCGAGGCGACACGCTCGTACTCGTTCAGCACCGGACCCACGTCGAAGGAACTGTCGTTCCTGGTCAAGATCACCGACGGCGGCCTGATGTCGGAGTACCTGCGTAGCCGCGCACAGGTCGGCGACACGCTCGAGCTCACCGGCCCGATGGGAAGCTTCTTCCTCCGCGAGCAGAAGCGTCGCGCCCTGCTGCTGGCAGGCGGCACCGGACTGGCCCCACTGCTTTCGATCCTCGACAAGATGCGCACCGACGCCGCCGACCACCCCGTGCACCTGGTCTACGGAGTCTCGTCCGACGCGGACCTGGTAGAGCTGGACAAGCTCGAGGAATACACGAAGTCCCTGCCCCAGTTCACGTTCGACTACTGCGTGTCGGACCCGGCGAGCAGTGCGCCGAACAAGGGGTACGTGACCGGCCTGTTCGAGCCCGCACACCTGAACGACGGCGATGTGGACGTGTACCTGTGCGGTCCGCCGCCCATGGTCGAGGCGGTGCGCGACCATCTGAAGTCGGAGGGCGTCACGCCGGCGAACTTCTACTTCGAGAAGTTCAACAACGCGGCGACGCCGAGTGGGTCCGAGGCGTCCGCACCGGCGGCGGCGGACGCGGTCGAGGCGGCCCCCGAGTACGAGATCGGCGAGGAACACCAGCCGCTGTCCGAATCGGGCGCACAGTTCGACGCCCGCATGGCGCTCGAACTCGGTGCGATGGAACTGACCATCGGCCGGATGACGAAGGAACAGCTGTCCGAGTACCGGATCCTCGCCGAGACCTCTTGCGAATCGATCGAGAACGATCACTTCACGGACGCCGGCGCCTTCACCGACACCAACGCCGCCTTCCACGAATTCCTGTTCCGGTGCACCGCCAACGACGTGCTCCTCGAGGCGTACAACCGCCTGGAGGTCACGCAACTCATGACCAAGGTGCTTCGCACCGCAGACTGGGTGGACGAGCACATCCAGCACGACCACCTCGACATCGTCGCCGCCTTCGAGAAGGGTGACCGGGCCGCCGCCCACGACCTGATCATCAGCCACAGCGCGCACGCGAAGGCCACCATGTGCCGCGCCATCGAGAGGAGTGCCGTCGCATGAGTGGACTCGTCACTCCGCACCGCTTCGACGGCAAGGTCGTCGCAGTCACCGGCGCAGCGCAGGGCATCGGCCTGACGGTCGCGACCCGACTCGCGGCAGAGGGTGCGTCGCTGATTCTGATCGACCGCGCCGAACTCGTCCACGAGGTCGCGAAGGGATTGCGCGAAAACGGAACCGACGCGCACAGCATCACCGCCGATCTGGAACAGTTCGCGGACGCCGAGGCCGCGATCGACGAGGCACGGCAGCAGCACGGCCGGCTCGACGTGCTGATCAACAACGTCGGCGGCACCATCTGGGCCAAGCCGTACGAGCACTACACCGCCGAGCAGATCCAGGCGGAGGTGCAGCGCTCACTGTTCCCGACCCTGTGGACGTGCCGCGCCGTCCTCCCCCACCTGATCGCGCAGCAGTCGGGCACCATCGTCAACGTGTCCTCGGTGGCCACGCGGGGTGTCAACCGCGTGCCCTACGCGGCGTCGAAGGGCGGGGTCAACGCCCTGACCGCTTCACTCGCTCTCGAAGCCGCGCAGTACGGAATCCGCGTGGTGGCCACCGCTCCCGGCGGCACCGAGGCACCCGCTCGCCGTGTTCCCCGCGGCCCCGGCGCGGAAACCGATCAGGAAAAGGTCTGGTACCAGCAGATCGTCGACCAGACCGTCGACTCGTCCCTGATGAAGCGGTACGGAACGCTGGACGAGCAGGCCGCGGCCATCGTCTTCCTGGCCTCCGACGAGGCCACCTACATCACCGGGACGGTCCTACCCGTCGCCGGCGGCGACCTCGGCTAGCAGCCGACAGATCTCGACCGCCTCATCGGCGGGGCGCATTGCATCGTCTCGCCGATGGGGCATTTCTTTATTCGAATTCGATTGTGATACAGCGCACATACGAGTACGGCCCGGTTTCCCGTCACACCCACCGAGCGGAGATCACCATGAACCCCTCCACCACCCCCGACACTTGGGCAAGCCCGAAACACCGCAGTGCCGTCACCTGGGTCGTCGCGATCGCCACGATCGCGATCATCTTCGACGGCTACGACCTGGTCGTGTACGGCACCATCCTCCCGACGTTGATGAACGATCCCGGCCAACTCGGCGAGATCTCCGCGCAGCAGGCCGGTGCACTGGGCTCGTACGCGCTGATCGGTGTCATGGTGGGCGCACTCACCGCGGGCGCAGTGGGCGACTACCTCGGCCGGCGGCGGATGATGCTCGTCAACATCGCCTGGTTCTCCATCGGGATGGGACTCGCCGCGTTGGCCACCAACGTCACCATGTTCGGCCTGCTGCGATTCTTCACCGGCATCGGGGTCGGCGGCCTCGTCGCCACCGCCGGTGCGATGGTGGCGGAGTTCGCACCTCCCGGAAAGCGGAACCTGTACAACGCCATCGTCTACAGCGGCGTCCCCGCCGGCGGGGTGCTCGCGTCCCTCCTCGCGATTGTCCTGCGCGACACGATCGGCTGGCGTGGCCTCTTCTGGATCGGCGCACTGCCCATCGTGATCCTGCTACCGCTGGCGCTCGTGAAACTGCCCGAGTCGCCGAAGTGGCTCGTCGCCCGCGGGAACGAGGACAAGGCCCGCCGCATCTCCGAACGCACCGGTATCCCGATGCCCGGCGCCGACGAGATCGCCGCGGAACGGGCATCGGTCGAGAAGGTCGGCTTCGCCGCACTCGCGACGCGCCGTTACGCCTGGGGCACTGCTCTTCTCGGAATGATGAGCTTCTCCGGCCTGCTGCTCACCTACGGACTCAACACGTGGCTTCCGAAGATCATGGAAGACGCCGGTTTCAACGCGAAGGGTTCGCTGTCGTTCCTGCTCGTCCTCAACGGCGGCGCGATCCTCGGCGGTCTGATCGCCTCCAAGGTCGCCGACGGCATCGGACCGCAACGCGTCGTCGCCACGACATTCGGGCTCGCCGCGCTGGCCCTGATTCTCCTGACGCTCGGTTTCCCGCTGCCGGTGCTCCTCGCGTCCGTCGCCGTCGCCGGAGTCGGCACCATCGGCACCCAGGTCCTGATCTACGGCTTCGTCTCCAACTACTACTCGACGTCCGCGCGCGGCGCCGGAGTGGCCTGGTGCGCCGGATTCGGCCGGCTGGGCGGCATCTTCGGCCCCCTGATCGGCGGAGCACTGATCAGCGCCGGCATCAGCAGCCAGGTGGCGTTCTACGTCTTCGCGGGCATCGCGGTTCTCGGCGCATTCGTCACCTTCTTCGTTCCGCGTGTACGGGCCACCCGCGGCGAGGCGGCGGCCGCCTACTCCACCGTCCAGGTGTCGTGACCGGTCAGCAGGCGCTGCAGCGAGCCGTCGTCGACGGGGTCCTTCTCCCGAGAGATCTCGTTCTGCAGGCGCACCATGTCGTCGTACGTATCCCGCGTGACGCTGCGGAACACGCCGGTCACGGTGTGGGTGAGGTCCTGGTCGGAGAGCCGCGACAGCGCGTACGCGTAGTCGGGGTCGTCGGTGTGGGCGTCGTGCACGACGATCTCGTCCCGGTCGACATCGGCAGTCGCGACCACCTTCAGACCGAAACCGGCTCGGACGACGGAGTATTCGCCGGCAGACCCGAAGACGATCGGCTCCCCGTGGGTCAGCGGGATGAGGCGCTGCTCGGAACCGTCCTTGCGTAGGACGTCGAACGAGCCGTCGTTGAAGATCGGGCAGTCCTGGTAGATCTCCACGAACGACGTGCCGCGGTGCGCCGCCGCCTGCCGCAGCACTTCCGTCAACCCCTTGCGGTCCGAGTCCATGGCGCGGGCCGCGAACGTAGCCTCGGCTCCCAGCGCGAGGGACAGCGTGTTGAACGGGTGGTCCACCGACCCCAGCGGCGTCGACTTGGTGACCTTGCCGACCTCCGAGGTCGGCGAGTACTGCCCCTTGGTCAGCCCGTAGATCCTGTTGTTGAACAGCAGGATCGTCATGTTGACGTTCCTCCGCAGAGCGTGGATGAGATGGTTGCCCCCGATCGACAGCGCATCGCCGTCGCCGGTCACCACCCACACCGACAGGTCGGGGCGCGTCACCGCGAGACCCGTCGCGATGGCGGGCGCGCGACCGTGGATCGTGTGCAGGCCGTACGTGTCGAGGTAGTACGGGAACCGGCTCGAGCATCCGATGCCGGAGACGAACATCAGGTTCTCGCGTCGGAGTCCCAACTCCGGCAGGAAACTTCGGATCGTGGCGAGAATGACGTAGTCTCCGCAGCCCGGACACCAACGGACCTCCTGGTCCGACGTGAAGTCCTTGGCCTTCTGCGGTTCGTCGGTCCTGGGCACGTGCGCGGTGGCGCTCAGGCCCAGATCCGCACCGACACGACTGATCATCCGTGTCACGCCGATTCCTCCTGCCGGGGTCCGGTCGATCGGTACGTCGCCGACGCAAGCGCGTCGGAGGTCTTCGCAAGCTCGTGCTCACGCAACGTTCCGGCCAGCGCGGAGTCGATCACCTCGTGCAGTTCGTCGCCGAGGAAGGCGAGCCCCTGCACCTTGGTCACCGATTGCACGTCGACGAGAAACCTCGAACGGAGGATCATCGCGAGCTGGCCCAGATTCATCTCCGGTGCGACGACGGTCCCGTAGCTGCGCAGCACAGCACCGAGATTGACGGGCAGCGGGTTGAGGTTGCGCACGTGCACGTGGGCCACCTTCTTGCCCTCACGGCGGGCACGTCGGCAGGCCTCACCGATGGGCCCGTAAGAGCTGCCCCACCCGACGAGCAGCAGGTCGGCCTCACCCGAGGGATCGTCGACGACCACGTCGGGAACGGCGATTCCGTCGATCTTGGCCTGGCGCAGGCGCACCATGAGGTCGTGGTTGGCGGGATCGTAGGAGATGTCGCCGCTGCCGTCGGCCTTCTCGAGACCGCCGATGCGGTGTTCGAGGCCGGGAGTGCCCGGTATCGCCATGGCACGGGCGAGCGTCTCCCGGTCGCGGGCGTACGGTGCGAATTCGCCGTCCACCGGGGGTGCCGTGTCGCAGCCGGGGTCGATCCGGTCGAGTTCGGACACGTCCGGGATGGCCCACGGTTCGCTGCCGTTCGCGATGGCGCCGTCCGACAGCAACAGCACCGGTGTGCGGTACGTGAACGCGATCCGGGCGGCCTCGACCGCGGCATCGAAACAGTCCGCGGGTGAGCGCGGCGCGATCACGGCGACCGGCGACTCGCCGTTGCGCCCGTACATCGCCTGCAACAGGTCCGACTGCTCGGTCTTCGTCGGCAGCCCGGTGGAGGGGCCACCGCGCTGGACGTCGATGACGAGCAGCGGGACCTCCGTCATCACCGCCAGCCCGATGGCCTCGCTCTTCAGCGCCAGTCCGGGTCCGGATGTGCTCGTCACACCGAGCGCACCCCCGATCGACGCGCCCAGCGCCGCGCCGATTCCAGCGATCTCGTCCTCGGCCTGGAACGTGGTGACGCCGAGATTCCGGTGCTTGCTCAGCTCGTGCAGGATGTCCGACGCCGGCGTGATCGGATAGGTGCCGAGGAAGACGTCCCGCGCCGCCAACCGTCCCGCGGTCACCACCCCGTAGGCCAGGGCCGTGTTCCCGGTGACCTGGCGGTACGTGGCGGGTGGAAGCGTCGCCGCGGACACCTCGTAGGTGGTCGCGAAACTCTCCGTCGTTTCCCCGTAATTCCACCCGGCCCTGAACGCGAGCAGATTGCCCTCCGCGATCTGCGGCTTCGCTGCGAACTTGGTCTGCAGGAACCGCTCGATGCTGTGGGTCGGGCGGTTGTACATCCACGACAGCAGCCCGAGCGCGAACATGTTCTTCGCCCGCTCGCCGTCCTTCCTGCTCAGTCCGGCGGGTTCGACCGCGCCGACCGTCAACGTCGACATCGCCACCGGGTGCACCACGTAGTCCTCGAGTGAGTCGTCGTCGAGGGGGCTGGTGGCGTATCCGACCTTCGCGAGATTCCGCTTGGTGAACTCGTCCGTGTTCACGATGATCATGCCGCCGCGCGGCAGATCGGCCAGGTTCGCCTTCAGCGCCGCCGGGTTCATGGCGACCAGGACGTCCGGGCGGTCGCCGGCCGTGAGAATGTCGTAGTCCGCGATCTGGATCTGGAACGACGACACACCGGGGAGCGTGCCCTGAGGCGCCCGGATCTCGGCGGGGAAGTTGGGCTGGGTGGCGAGGTCGTTGCCGAACGCCGCCGCCTCCGACGTGAACCGGTCGCCGGTCAACTGCATGCCGTCGCCGGAGTCTCCGGCAAAGCGGATCGCCACCCGCTCCAGCTTCGTGGAGTTAACCTCCGTCGTCATGAATGCACCGAATCCTTCGACTCGCAGTCGTTCTGACCAGCAGCTTCTAACCTCACGGTACAAGCGTTCCCAGTTTTCGCCAGGAACACGCCGAAATCAGGCGTCGCGATACGGTGAGTGGTGTGAGTGACCCAGGGAACATCGAGCTCGTCGGGCGTTCCCGCGAACTCGCCGAACTAGAGTCGATCCTGTGTGAGGCGGCCGAGAACGCGCCCGTCGTCGTGGTCGTCGAAGGCGTGCCGGGCATCGGCAAGACGACTGTGGTGGAAAACTTCCTCGCGGCGCATCCCGACCTGCCCGCGTTCTCCGCGGTCTGCGACCCGTGGGCTTCGGGCCATCCCTTCGGGGTCGCCGAACAGCTCCTGGGTGCGGCGGTGACGTCGGAGGACCCCCTGGACGTCGCTCGCGAACTCGTCGCGGCGGTGGATCCGCCTGCCGGTGACGCGCCGTTCGTCGTCGTGCTCGACGATGCGCACTGGGCAGACCTTCCCTCACTGCAGGCGCTGAGCTCCGCCGTGCATCTGCTCGACCGACCGGCAATGATCGTCCTCGTCACGAACTCGGAACCTCCCGACGGTGTTCCCGCGGACGTGCTCGATCTCCTCGACCGACATCGCCGGCATCGGATCCACGTCCGCCCGCTCGATGCATCCGATACCCGCGAACTTGCGAATACCCTTGCGCATGTCGATCTTCCGGCCCCGGTGGCGCACCAGCTCGTTCAGCACACTGCCGGGAATCCGCGGCACCTCACGCAACTTCTGCAGGAGGTCGATCCGAGCGCGTGGGGCCAGTGGCAGCCGGTCCTCCCGGTGCCCCGCACGTGCGCGGCGAAAGTGCAGTCACAACTGTCCGCGTGCTCAGCGCCTGCCCGGGCGCTCGTCGAATCGGCGGCGGTACTCGCCGGGGATCCCCGATTCGCCGACGCCGCCGCGCTCGCCGCCATCGAGAACCCGGTGGAGGCGCTCGACGAAATCCATCGGGCCGGCCTCCTCACCGTCGGCGAGCATCGCGGCGTGACCGTGCTGACCTTCCCGTCACCGCTGACCCGGGCCGCCGTCTACCGCGGCCTCGGGCCCATCCGACTGCGTGACCTGCACGATCATGCCGCACGGATCGTCGACGACGAGGGCAGGCGGCTTGACCATCGCGCCGCTGCGGCGCCGTTCGCAGACCCCGCGCTCGCGGACGAACTGGACACCTACTCTGCGCAGAGGGCGACCGTCGGGGCGTGGTCGGCCGTCGCGGACGCATTGATCAAGTCGAGTCGCCTGACCGCGGACCGCGGCGAACGCGAACAACGCCTCATCCGGGCCGTCGACGCTCTCGTCGGTGCCAGCAACCTTCCCCAGGCACTGGCTTTCGCACCGGAGATCGAGAGCTTCCCCGAAAGTCCGTTACGCGACGCCGTACTCGGCTACCTCGCAATCCTCCGGGGACGACCCGCGGAGGCCGATCTGCTGCTCACCCAGTCGTGGACCGCATGCGACCCGGATACCGATCCGGCCACCGCCGCGCTGATCTGCCAGCGCCGCGTCCTGGACTCACTCGTCCGCTGGCACGGACCGGACCTCGTCGAATGGGCCAGCCGGGCCGTGGCTCTCGTCGATCCGGGCGATCCGTCGGCCGTCGAATCCGCGGCGATCATGGGACTCGGACTCGCTGCCACGGGTCAGATCGTGGAGGCACGGGCCGCCTACGACACGCTGTCCGCGAAGATCGCCCTCGGTGCCCAGTCCCAGCGCTTCGACATGGCCAGGGGTTGGCTCGACCTGGCGCTGGACGATCCCGAATCGGCGCGCCAGGAACTCGAGAGCGCCGTCCCCACCGCGTTCCGGATGGGCTCGACCCGCATCTCGCTGTGGGCGCAGGCCTGGCTGGCGCGAACGCAATTCGCCCTCGGCGACTGGAGCGGCGCCATCGCCACGGTCGACCGTGCCGGACACCAACTCGAGGACGCCGCGCTCGACCTCGTCCGGCCCCTCGTACACTGGACCGGCGCGCAGACACACGCGCTGCGCGGAAACTGGCCCGCCGCGCAGGAGCACCTCCGCCTCGCGGCAGCGAGTTCGCACGACTACCCGATGATGTTCATTCCGTCCGCCCTGGCACGCGCCCAATGCGCCGAAGTGCAGGCCGACTACGCCGCCGTGATCAGGGCGCTCGAGCCTCTCACCCGTCTCGAGCCCCGCGAGGGCATCGACGAGCCCGGCTTCTGGCAGTGGCCCGACGTCTACGCGAACGCTCTCGTGATGGCCGGACGCGTCGACGACGCGGACGCCTTCCTCACCCCGCACGAGGAACGCGCCGCGGAGCGCGGGCACCGGTCGGCGATGGCACGTCTCGGATACGCCCGCGGTCGCGTCGCCGGCGCGCGTGGCGACATCGATGCCGCCCGGGACGTGTTCGAGACGGCTTTGACGCACCTCGACACCCTTCCCCTCCCCTACGATCGTGCCCGCGTGAACTTCGCATACGGCCAGACCCTGCGCCGGGCAGGCAAGCGGCGCGAAGCGGACGCCGTCATGCAGGCGGCCCGGGAGGGGTATTTCGCGCTCGGAGCCACCTCCTACGTGCAGCGGTGCGACCGTGAACTCAAGGCCGGCGGCCTCAACCTCAAACGCAGCCGGTTCACGCTCGAGGAACTGACTCCGCAGGAACGGGCCGTGACCGAACTCGTCGCGGGTGGAGCCAGCAACAAGGAGGCGGCGGGCGAGCTGTTCCTGTCCGTCAAGACCGTCCAGTACCACCTGACCCGGGTCTACGCGAAACTCGGTATCCGCTCGCGCAGCGAACTCGCGGCGCAGTTCCGCGACCAGGACTGACATCCGAGGTGACGGGAACCTACCCCGAGGGTGCCTGTTCGGGGCACCACAGTCCGGCCAGGCTGGATCTCGACCGATGCAGCCGAGCCACCGGAGTACCGAGATGGATGACACGATCGACGCAGTGCAAGCCGACCGCGACCTGAAGAACAAACACCGCGCCATGTGGGCCCTCGGCGACTACCCCGCCCTGGCCACCGACATCATCGCCGGCCTCGGCCCCGCCCTGGTCCGGGCGAGCCGGGTCAGGCCCGGTGACCGTGTTCTCGACGTCGCGGCAGGCTCCGGCAACGCCGCCATTCCCGCGGCGCTGTCCGGCGCGAGCGTCGTCGCCGGTGACCTCACCCCCGAACTGTTCGACGCCGGACGCCGCCGGGCCGCCGAACTCGGAGTCGAGGTGGAGTGGCGCGAGGCCGATGCCGAGGCAATGCCGTTCGCCGACAACGAATTCGACACCGTCATGTCGTGTGTCGGCGTCATGTTCGCCCCGCACCATCAGGCGAGCGCCGACGAACTCGTCCGCGTCTGCCGGCCGGGAGGGACGATCGGCCTGCTCAGCTGGACCCCCGAGGGCTTCATCGGCCAGATGTTCGCAACGATGAAACCGTACGCACCCCCGCCCCCTCCGGGCGCGCAGCCCCCGCCGCTGTGGGGTCGCGAGGAACACGTCCGGGCGTTGTTCGGCCACCGGGTCACCGACATCGTGGCCACCCGGCACACGGTGCGCATCGACCAGTTCCGGTCGCCGGAGGACTTCCGCGACTACTTCAAGACCCGCTACGGTCCGACCATCGCGGTGTACCGGAACATCGCCGACGACCCCGCCCGGGTCGCCGCGCTGGATCACGAACTCGCCGATCTCGCACGCCGTTTCGACTACGGCACCGGCGGCACCGTGATGAACTGGGAGTACCTCCTGCTCACCGCCCGGAAGTGGTAACGGGTTCGACTGCAACAGCCACCGGGTTCAGTCGTGGCCGTGCTTGTTCCAGAACTGGTGGGTAAGCCCGCTCGGGGAGGTGACGGTCTCGACTGTGAAGCGGTCTTCGATGCCGTTCAAGCCCTCCCAGAGGGATACGCCGCGCCCGAGGGTGATGGGCACGATCACCAGGTGCATGAAGTCGATCAAGTCGGCTTGCAGAAACTGCCGCACGGTCGAGGGTCCTCCGCCTATACGGATGTCCCGACCGTTGGCAGCTTCCCGGGCCATGCGCAGCACCTCATGGGGTGGCGCGTCCACGAAGTGGAAGCTGGTTCCGTTCGGAAAGTCGATGCTGGGGTGTGGATAGTGGCTCATGACGAACACCGGTGTGTGAAATGGCGGTTCGTCGCCCCACCAGCCCCGCCACCCGTCGTCGGGCCAATCGCCGGTTTGGGGGCCGAACTTGCGACGGCCCATGATCTCCGCGCCGATGCCCTGGCTCCACAGGCTCGTCACGGCGCGGTCCAGGGTGACTGGGGCGTCTACCCGGTCGACCCCGTGAATGACGCGTCCGTCGAACCAATCGAATAGCCGTTCGGCACCGCCGATCGGGGCGTCGAACGTCACGTGCTCGCCGGCGGCATAGCCGTCGAGGGAGATATTCATATTGTGGATCCGGGTGCGGGGCATGGGCGATTCCTCCAATGATCGGATGAACGGGATACACATAGACAGACCGGAAGAGACGGCCGGACTCATCGCGGAACGTTGAAAATCGTATTCCGTTGGCCGGCACTCTGCGGCTGTAACCTGACGGCGCAGCGGCCCGCATGCCATCCTCGGGGGATGGCACGAACGTGGTTGTCGGTGACCGTGGAGCTGCTCGGCGGGCGCGGCGAGGAACTGTGGCCGTGGCCCGGCCGCGTGTTCGCGGTCGGGCCGTCGCACACCTTCATGGACCTCGCGAATGCGGTCAACGACGCCTTCGCCCGGTGGGACAGGTCTCACCTGTCGATGTTCACCCTTGCCGATGGACGAGTGGTCACCGACACGGAGACGGGGGCCGAGATGGCGGGGTCGATCGGTGGGCCCATTGCGGAGCCGGTGGACATCGAGTCGGCCAAGGTCGCTCGGCTGCTGGCGCCCGGAGCGGAGTTCCAGTTCACTTTCGACCTGGGTGATGACTGGATCCACCGCTGTGTGGTGGGCGCCGACAAGGTCGACCCCGTACAAGTGCTGGGCATCACTCCACCGAGTCCACTGCCGTACTGGGGATGGGGCAGCATTCCGGACCAGTACGGGCGCCGGTGGGCCGACGACGACGGGGACAGTCGGGCTCCGCGCAGACCACCCCAGCCGCATCCGATGCTGCTGCACGCGTGGCCCGGACGTGAGCAGATGCCCCCGCTCGACCTGTCCGATCTGCGCGCAGCCATCGTGGCAAAAGATGCGGACCGCTTCCTCGCCGCGGTGCGCGGCCGTGACGTCGACGACGCGCTGCAACAGGTGGGGGCCGGTCTACCGATGGCACTGGAACAGCGACGGGATCAGGCCGAGCCGGTGACACTGTCGGTCGTCAACCGGCTGACGTGGCGCGCCGGCACGGGTGACGAGGTGCTGGCCGAGGACCTGCTCGCGTCCCTGCGCCGCGAGCCGCTCGCAGGGCGGGTGGCGCCGGTCGACCTCGCGATGCTCGGTAGCGAACTGGAGGGCGATCCAAGCATGTCGGCCGGTGGCTACGTCGACCTGCACACCGGGGACGTGTACGACGCCAGCAGCACTGACCCGATGATGGTCGGGCAGGACGCCGCCGTCGACGTGGAGGAGGAGCCCGACCGTTGGCTCCGGTTCGACTGCACCGGCTCGCGGGATGGCTGGCGGGACATGGCGGCCTTCGCTGAGCGGCAGAATGATTCGGCGCTGAGGGAGCGACTGGAGCGGGCGATCGAGGGCAAGGGCGCGTTCGGCCGGTTCCGCGACCTCGTCCACCAGGAGAGCCTCGCCGAACAGTGGAACGTCTTCTCCACCGACCGCCAACTGGGTCGAGCCCGCGAGTTCCTCGCCGCCCAGGGTATCCGCGTGGGCTGACAGTCAGCTCACGCCCTGCGCCACCTGTGTCCCTGGCCCGCAGATGAGCGGTCAGCGCTTGACCCTCCGCCCCGATCGTGCCCACGTAACTCAGCCTGCGATTCGGGTATTGCCCGGTCGGGACTTCGTTGCTAGAGTCGAACGTATATGGCGCTCCTGAGGTTTGTGTGGGCGTCATTTCTGCTGTTCAGGGTGGGTTGTGTTGTTGGACGCAGTGGTCGGCGAGTTGCCGGTGAAATGAGG
>NZ_JBHWUE010000059.1:7550-63018 GCF_042738615.1 Rhodococcus sp. NPDC059968 | reverse complement strand
CATCCTCGCCCGCGCCTGGCTGTTCGTCATCTGGCACTGCTGGCAGGACAACCTCGCCTACGACCCGGACAAACACGGCGCCCTCCAACGACTGAACGCCCACCAACAACCGGCGGCTTGACACAGGGCAACTCATGCCTCGACGGCGTCGTAGGCGGACAGCGCCTCCACCGCCCGGCGGCGCACCTCGTCGACCAGTTCGGCCGGTTCGAGCACCGTGATTCCGGAACCGAACCCGAGCACGAGCCGGGCCATCCACTCGAGCGCCCCGTAACTCATGCTCGCCTCGACCGAACCGTCGGCGGCGACTGTCCGCACATCCATCGGGTAATAGTCGAGCACCCACACGCAGTCGGCGCCGATGTGCAACCGGGCCTGAGGAAGGGACGCGTCGCCGCTGAACAATTCCAGGTTGGAATCCCGCACGAGAGCCTGGGCCGGCGGTGTGGACGGCTCGTCGAGCTCGGTGGCGGCGTCGATCCGGTCGAGCCGGAACAGCCGGACCCCCTCGGCCTGCCGGCACCACGCCTGCAGATAACTCTGGTTGTCGACCAGCACGACCCGCACCGGATCCACGGTGCGCTCGGTAACCCGGTCCCGGGACGCCGAATAGTACGTCAGGTGCAGTGCACGCCGACGATGGAGCGCGGACCGCACCGCGGCGGCGATGGGATCTTCCGCCACGTCCTCCACCGCATCCCGCTCCGACGCCGGCGTCACCGCCGCGCGGGCCGCCGCAGTCCCCGCGGCGTCCTCGATCTTCGCGATCGCACTGTGCGCCGCGGACGGATCGACCATGCCCGGCATCTCCACCAGCGAACGCAGGGCAATCAGCAGGGCGGTCGCCTCGGTGGACGTCAACCGCAGCGGGCGGTCGATGCCCGCCGAGAACGTCACCTCGATGCTCTCCTCGGAGAAGGAGAGGTCGATGAGGTCGCCCGGACCGTAGCCGGGCAGGCCGCACACCCACAACTGGTTGAGGTCGGACATCAGCTGTGTGGTGGTGACGCCCAGTTCGGCGGCAGCCTCGGCCGCACTCATCCCGGGGTTCGCGATGAAGTACGGCACCAGATTGAGGAGCCGGGACAGTCTCGACGACAGCCTGTTACTCACGACGTCCCCCTTCCCCTGCGGCGTCCTTCAGCTTGGTCAGCACATCGTGGCGTAGTTCTGGCGGATCGAGGACCAGGGCGTCTGCCCCGTGGCCCGCAACCAGCCGCGCGATCCAGTCCCGGGAGCGGACCGGGATCCCGAGCACGGTGCCGCTGCGCTCGTTCACCCGCTTCTCCTCCGCCGTGGTCGCCAGTCGGCGCAGTTCCTGGGCTCGGCCCTCGGCCACCCACACTGTGGCGGTCCCGGTGACCTCACCCGAACCGGTGACCCGGTCGACGATCTCCCGGAGGTCGACACCCACCGGTTTGTGGACGACCCCGGACGGTCCGAACTCCGTCACGTCGTCGCCGATCCGCGACAACCGGAACGTCCGGACGGCACCCCGGTCGACGTCGTGACCGACGAGGTACCACCGGCCGTGCGCGGTGACGACACCCCAGGGTTCGACGGTGCGCTCGGTGTACGGCTCGTTGAGAGCACCGCGGTGCGGGAAGTGCACGGCGCGGCCGGCATCAACTGCCGCCAGCAGCTTGCCGAGCGCCGGCTCGGAGCCGCGGGTGCGGGCGGGCACCGCCGTGATCGGGGTGGCCGCCGAATCCGGATCCACCTGCACACCCGCCGCACGCAGCTTGAGCAGTGCCCCCTGGGCCGCGGACGTCAACTCCGGCGACTCCCACAGCTGGACCGCCACTGCGACCGCCGCGGACTCCTCCTGGCTGAGGTCGATGTCGGGAAGCTCGTACGCATTGCGGTTGATGCGGTAGCCCTCGACAGTCGAGAAGCGCGACGCCTGCCCGGTCTCGAGCGGAACACCGAGATCCCGGAGCTCGTTCTTGTCGCGCTCGAACATGCGGCTGAACGCCTCGTCGCTGGCGGAGTCGGCGTACCCGGCAACGCTCTCGCGAATCTTCTCGGCGGTGAGGAACTGTCTGGTGGACAACAAACAGATCACCAGGTTCATCAACCGCTCGATCTTGGAAGTCGGCACGCCCGGAAGCCTAGTGGGTGAGCCCGTTACGGACCCCCACAGCGCCGCTACATCGAGGCAATCAGGCGCTCCACCCGCTCGTCGACCGACCGGAACGGGTCCTTGCACAGCACGGTCCGCTGAGCCTGGTCGTTGAGCTTGAGGTGCACCCAGTCGACCGTGAAGTCGCGTCCGGCCTCCTGCGCCGCGGTGATGAACTCGCCGCGCAGCTTCGCCCGGGTGGTCTGCGGCGGAGTGTCCACCGCCGCCTCGATCGTCTCGTCCTCGGTGATCCTCTTCACCAGCCCCTTGCGCTGCAGCACGTCGAACACGCCGCGACCGCGCTTGATGTCGTGATACGCCAGATCCAGCTGCGCGATCTTCGGATCGGCCAGCTCGAAGCCGTGCCGGTCCTGGTAGCGCTGGAACAGCTTGCGCTTGATCACCCAGTCGATCTCCGTGTCGACCTTCGCGAAGTCCTGCGTCTCGACGGCGTCGAGCATGCGACCCCACAGTTCGACCACCTGCGTGACCTGCGGATCGGGATCCCGATTCTGCAGGTGTTCCACCGCGCGCGCGTGGTACTCCCGCTGAATGTCGAGGGCGCTGGCCTGCCGGCCGCCGGCGAGCCGCACCGGACGGCGTCCGGTGACGTCGTGGCTGACCTCGCGGATGGCGCGGATCGGGTTGTCGAGCGCGAAGTCGCGGAACGACACGCCGGCCTCGATCATCTCGAGCACGAGCGCCGCGGTGCCCACCTTCAGCATGGTGGTGGACTCGGACATGTTCGAGTCGCCGACGATCACGTGCAGGCGGCGGTACTTCTCCGCGTCGGCGTGCGGCTCGTCACGGGTGTTGATGATGGGCCGCGACCGCGTGGTCGCCGAGGACACACCCTCCCAGATGTGCTCGGCGCGCTGCGACAGGCAGAACGTGGCCGCCTTCGGCGTCTGCAGGACCTTGCCCGCGCCACAGATCAACTGCCGCGTCACCAGGAACGGGAGCAGCACGTCCGAGATCCGCGAGAATTCGCCGGCCCGGGCCACGAGGAAGTTCTCGTGACAGCCGTACGAATTGCCCGCCGAGTCCGTGTTGTTCTTGAACAGGTAGATGTCGCCGCCGATGCCTTCCTCGGCGAGCCGCTGTTCGGCGTCGATCAACAGCTCCTCGAGAACGCGCTCCCCCGCCCGGTCGTGGTTGACCAACTGGATGAGGTTGTCGCACTCGGCTGTCGCGTATTCGGGGTGTGAGCCGACGTCCAGATACAGGCGGGCACCGTTCCGGAGAAACACGTTGGAGCTCCGGCCCCACGACACCACCCGCCGGAACAGGTAGCGCGCAACCTCGTCCGGGCTCAGTCGCCTGTGACCATGGAAGGTGCAGGTCACACCGAACTCTGTCTCAATTCCCATGATTCGTCGCTGCACACCTCGAGAGTACAACGCCGATCACCCGGCGGAGCGGAAAAGCCCTCCGGCGACACCCCGCGCATACGCTGAGATGGTGAACCGACACTTACGCCGAATCCACCGGGCCGACGAGATCATCTTCGACCGCAGCGCCGATCTGAGCCCTTCCGGGCTCGACCTGGCCATGCGCTCCCTCAGCCGCGCGGCCGACAAGGGGCTCCTGTGGTGGTTCGTGGCGGCGGTGCTGGGACTGGTCGGCGGGCGCGCCCGTCGCGGTGGTGTGCGGGGCCTACTGTCCCTCGCGATGGCGAGCGGTCTGGCCAACGGCATCCTCAAACCCCTGTTCCCTCGGCGGCGCCCGCCGGCCCGCGTATGGACGAACGTGCTGCGCGGGGTGGCGATCCCCCGGTCCTCGTCGTTCCCGTCGGGTCATGCGGCGTCGGCGGCGGCATTCACCACGGGCGTCGCCCTGGAATCGCCCGCGACCGGTGCCGTCGTGGCCCCCCTTGCCGCCGCGGTCGCGTACTCCCGCGTGCACAACGGCGTGCACTGGCCGACGGACGTTGCCGCCGGGCTGATACTGGGCGGGGCCGTCGCTTCGGGCACCCGCCGCTGGTGGGCGGTGCGCACGGAGGATCCGGCAGAGCTGGGCCCCACCGTCGACGCACCGGCGCTACCGGGCGGTGAGGACCTGCTCGTGGTGGTCAACCCGGAGTCCGGACCGGACAGTGTCGATCCCAGCGAGGAAATCGCGACCGCTCTCCCCAAGACCCAGATACGCGCCCTCGACACCGACCACGATTTCGCCGAACAACTCGATGCCTGGGTGGCCGACACGAAGCCCCGCGCCCTCGGAGTGTGCGGTGGAGACGGGACCGTGGTCGCCGTCGCGTCCGCGGCAGCGCGTCACGCGTTGCCGCTGGCGGTGTTCCCGGGCGGAACGCTCAATCACTTCGCGCGGGACGCCGGCGTCGCCGACATCTCGGACACGGCGAACGCCGTCGAGACCGGACATGCGGTTCTCGTCGATCAGGCCGTCGTCCACACCGATGTCGCGGAGCCGGCGCCGTTCCTCAACACCGCCAGTCTCGGTGGCTATCCCGATGCGGTGCGACTGCGGGAGAAGTGGCAGCCGCGGTACGGGAAGTGGCCCGCGGCATGCGTGGCGATGATCCGGATTCTCTCCGCGGCAACGCCGCTCGCCGTCACCATCGACGGCAGACCCGTGAAGGTGTGGATGTTGTTCGTGGGGAACGGTCGGTATTCCCCTGCCGATCAGGTACCGATGTCGCGTCCCGCCATCACCGGCGGACTGCTCGACGTCCGGTACGTGCGGGCCGACCGGCGAGCGTCCCGGCCGCGGCTACTGTTCGCTGCCGCCACCGGGACACTCGGAAGCAGCCGGGTGTACGTGCGATCCCTCGTGCCCCGGCTCACCGTCCGTGTCGACGGCTCGCCGGTGGCGCTGGCCACCGACGGTGAAGTGGTCGCCGACGCCCTGAGGTTCGACTTCCGGTCGGTGCCCGAAGCGATCGCGGTGTACCGGCCTCAGTCCTGAGGGTCGGCCGGCTTCGTCTCGGTGTCCGGCTTCGACTCCGAAGCGGGCTCCGCGACGGCCGCAGGCGCTGCGGGGATCAGCTGTTCGAGCGCGGGTCCGGCGATCCGCCGGAACGCGCGGCGAGGCCGGGACTGATCGAGCACGGCCACCTCGAGGCTGGCCACGTCGACGTTCCGCTTCTCGCCTTCCCCGGCACCGCCCTGACGCAGAGCGTTGACCGCGATACCTACCGCCGCCTCGAGATCGAGGTCGGCACGGTACGACTCGCGCATGGCGGTCGCGATCGGCTCGGTCGTGCCACCCATCACGACGAAATGCTGTTCGTCGACAATGGATCCGTCGTAGGTGATCCGGTACAGCTGGGGAGCCTTCGGGCTGCCCACGCGCCCGACCTCCGCGACACAGATCTCCACCTCGTACGGCTTGGGCTGTTCGGTGAAGATCGTGCCCAGGGTCTGCGCGTACGCGTTGGCCAGCGATCGGCCCGTCACGTCACGACGGTCGTAGGAGTAGCCGCGCATGTCGGCGTGGACGATCCCGGCGCGTCGCAGGTTCTCGAACTCGTTGTACTTGCCGACGGCCGCGAAGCCGAGCCGGTCGTACAGTTCGCTGACCTTGTGCAGCGCGGTGGAGGGATTCTCGGCGACGAACAGCACGCCGTCGCGGAACGTGAGCACCACGACGCTGCGTCCGCGGGCAATTCCCTTGCGCGCCAATTCCGAGCGGTCCCGCATGATCTGCTCGGCGGAGGCGTAATACGGCATGGTCATCGCGCAGACCCCCCTTCTTCGGTGCGCTCGGCGACGATGCGCCGAGCCAACTCGGACGTCGTCTCCTCGGACACGTGCACGGCACCGGCCTGGGTGATCGTGACCGCGGTCGGGTAGATGCCGCGGGTCAGGTCGGGCCCACCGGTGGCCGAGTCGTCGTCGGCCGCGTCGTACAGCGATTCGATGGCCGCCCGCAGGGCGGTCTCCTCGTCGCTGTCCGGCGAGTAGATCTTCTTCAGTGCCGACTTCGCGAACAACGATCCCGAACCGACCGCGTGGTATCCGGCGCGTTCCTCGTACCGGCCGCCGACGACGTCGTACGACACGATGCGGCCCGCGCGGGCATCGTCGTCCGCGTCGAGGTCGTAGCCGACGAGCAGCGGGACGACCGCGAGACCCTGCATCGCCGCCCCGAGGTTGCCCCGCACCATCGACGCCAGGCGGTTGGCCTTGCCGTCGAACGTCAGCTGAACGCCCTCGATCTTCTCGTAGTGCTCGAGTTCGACGGCGAACAGGCGGACCAGTTCGATGGCGATCCCCGCGGTACCGGCGATACCGGCCGCCGAATATTCGTCGGTGACGTACACCTTCTCGACGTCCCGGCTGGCGATCAGGTTGCCCTGGGTCGCGCGCCGGTCCCCGGCGAGCAGGACGCCACCCTTGTAGGTGAGCGCCACGATCGTCGTTCCGTGCGGTGCGAGATCGCCGCTCTCCATCCCCTCACCACCCCGTGTCGAGTGCGAACGATGGCCGATCCGATTCTCCGGCAGCAATTCTGGTGCGTGACCACGCAGATACTCGGTGAACGAGCTCAGATTCGAACCGAAACTGAGCCTCGTGTCACCGTCGCCTGTCCGCAATGCCGGTCGATCCGCCGTCACTGGCCGCCCTTCTGGACATAGGCCCGGACGAAGTCCTCGGCGTTCTCCTCGAGGACGTCGTCGATCTCGTCGAGCAGGTCGTCGGTGTCTTCGGCCAGCTTTTCGCGACGTTCCTGACCCGCGGCACCGTCACCGCCCGGGGTGTCGTCCTCGTCGCCGCCACCAGTACGTTTGGTCTGCTCTTGTGCCATCGCAGCCGACCTCCTTGTGTGAAGGGAGCTCTTCTTCCGAGCGTCCTGTCCTGCCAAGCAGTCTGACTACATCATCCGCTCGGACCTTCACCCTACCGAGCGTCGCCGCCCCACGTGTGCCGACGCGACGGCGAGTTCTGGCGCAGATCCGTCCGCGACCGGTCGGCAGGTCAGTTCGTGAGCTCGTCGACGAGTTCTTTCGCGGTCTCCACCGACTCCAGCAACTCCCCCACGTGCGCCTTGCTGCCCCGCAACGGCTCGAGCGTGGGGATACGGACCAGGGAGTCGCCACCGAGATCAAAGATCACCGAATCCCAGCTCGCGGCCGCGATGTCGGCGCCGAACTTGCGCAGGCACTCACCCCGGAAGTAGGCGCGGGTATCGGTGGGCGGGGTGTCGACGGCGTCGAGCACCGCCTGCTCCGAGACGAGGCGTTCCATCGACCCCCGGGCGACCAGCCGGTTGTAGAGCCCCTTGTCCAGGCGGACGTCCGAGTACTGCAGATCGACGAGATGCAGTCGCGGCGCGGACCAGTTGAGGCCCTCCCGGTTCCGGAACCCCTCGAGCAGACGCAGCTTGGCCGGCCAGTCCAGCAGGTGAGCGCACTCCATCGGGTCCCGCTCGAGGAGGTCGAGCACCATCGCCCACTTCTCCAGCAGATCGGCCACGCGGGGGTCGTCGTTGCCCTCGGCGGACATGAACTTGTCGACTCGGTCCAGGTAGATCCGCTGCAACGCAAGCCCGGTCAGTTCCCGGCCGTCGGCCAGCGCGACCGTGGCGCGCAGCGTCGGGTCGTGGCTGATGTGGTGCACGGCGGTCACCGGGCGGGCCAGCTGCAGGTCGGTGAGGTCGACACCGGCCTCGATGAGATCGAGGACCAGCGCCGTCGTCCCGACCTTCAGGTACGTCGACATCTCGGCGAGGTTCGCGTCGCCGATGATGACGTGCAGACGCCGGTACTTGTCCGCGTCCGCGTGGGGTTCGTCGCGGGTGTTGATGATGCCGCGCTTGAGTGTCGTCTCGAGCCCGACCTCCACCTCGATGTAGTCGGCCCGCTGGGACAGCTGGAAGCCGGCCTCGTCACCGGACTGGCCGATGCCCACCCGGCCCGACCCACAGATCACCTGACGGGACGCGAAGAACGGCGTCAGCCCGTTGATCACTGCGGAGAACGGCGTGGCCCGGGACATCAGGTAGTTCTCGTGGGTGCCGTACGACGCGCCCTTGCCGTCCACGTTGTTCTTGTACAGCTGCAGTCGGGGGGCACCGGGAACGCTCGACGCGTGCCGGGCGGCCGCCTCCATCACCCGTTCGCCGGCCTTGTCCCAGATGACGGCGTCCAGGGGGTCGGTGACCTCCGGGGCCGAGTACTCGGGGTGCGCATGATCGACGTACAGCCGGGCGCCGTTGGTGAGGATCATGTTGGCTGCGCCGACCTCGTCGGCGTCGATCACCGGCGCCGGGCCGCTCAGCCGGCCCAGGTCGAATCCGCGGGCATCGCGCAGCGGGGATTCCACCTCGTAATCCCATCGGGTGCGCTTGGCGCGCGGCACTCCCGCTGCCGCCGCATAGGCCAGCACCGCCTGGGTGGACGTCAAGATCGGATTGGCCGAAGGCTCGCTGGGTGAGGAGATTCCGTACTCGACTTCGACACCGATGATCCGCTGCATGCTGCCGAGCCTATGCGATCACCCACACCACCCGGCGGCACACTCCTACCGCGCGAGCCGTCCACCGCCCGGCGACTACTCCGGCGAGCACTCCAGGTACTGGTCCGCCGAGATCGCCCGCAGCACCGTGCGGACCCCGGCGGGAGCCCAGGAGTGGGTGCTGTCGGTGACGATTCTCGGGTCCGTCAGGTGCACCGTCCGGCGGCGCGTCACGATGGTGCATCCCCCCGCCGCCACCACGTTTCGCACCCAGTCGCTCTGCGCACCGTACGTCAGCGCGAACCGGTAGCGGCCGTCGACGACGAACACGTTGACAGGTGTGCGATACGCCTTGCCCGACGTGCGGCCCCGGTGCTCGACCATGGCGAAACCGGGCAGGATCGTCGCGACGTGACGGCTCACCTGATTGGTGACGACCCGGTTGAACCGGGCGATCGAACGCGGCAACGCCATGACCTCTCACCCCTTCGGCACCGGAACGAGCATCCGACCTCGACAGTACCGACGTTCGCCGGGGTGCTGGCAGGATCGACACATGGATTCCGCACCGAACATCCCACCCGGCACGGACGAAGTGGTGGCGGTGTTCGACAGTGCGGGACGACCGGTGGGGACCGCTGCGCGTTCCCGCGTCTACGCCGAGGGGTTGTGGCACGCGAGTGCCGGCGTCCTCGTCCGATCCGGCGACGGGAAGCGCCTCTACGTGCACCGACGCTCGGACACGAAGACGGTGTTCGCCGGACATCACGACTGCCTGGCGGGCGGAGTGGTCGATCCCGGGGAAACCCCCGAGGAGGCCGCGAGCCGGGAACTGGCGGAGGAACTGGGCATCACCGGAGTGGGCCTCACCCCCATCGCGAGGGTGGCGTGGGACGGGCACTGGCAGGGTTTGCGGCTGCGCTGCCACCTGTACGCCTACGAGACGCACTGGGACGGGCCGATCGTCCACCAGGCCAGCGAGATCGCGTCGGGCTGGTGGTGGACGCCCCACGAACTGGTGACGCATCTGCGCGACCCGCAGTGGCCGTTCGTACCGGACACCCGGGCACTCCTCGCGGACTACCTCGTCACACGGGACCGCTGACCCCACAGCCGCCTGCGCGGCGGGAACCGTGTTCGAGTTCCCGCCGCGCAGGTGATGCCGAACGGCTTACAGGTACTGGCCCGTGTTGGATTCGGTGTCGATGGCGCGGCTCGCGCTCGCGTTCTTACCGGTGACCAGTGTGCGGATGTAGACGATCCGCTCACCCTTCTTGCCCGAGATCCGGGCCCAGTCGTCGGGGTTGGTGGTGTTCGGCAGGTCCTCGTTCTCCGAGAACTCGTCGACGATGGAGTCGAACAGGTGCTGGACCCGCAGACCCGGGGCACCGGTGTCGAGCACCGACTTGATCGCGTACTTCTTGGCGCGGTCGACGATGTTCTGGATCATCGCGCCCGAGTTGAAGTCCTTGAAGTACAGGACCTCCTTGTCGCCGTTGGCGTACGTGACCTCGAGGAAGCGGTTCTCCTCGCTCTCGGCGTACATGCGGTCGACGACCCGTTCGATCATCACCCGGATGCAGGCCGTACGGTCGCCGCCGAACTCCGCGATGTCGTCGCTGTGCACGGGCAGCGTCTCGACGAGGTACTTCGAGAAGATGTCCTGTGCCGACTCCGCGTCGGGGCGTTCGATCTTGATCTTCACGTCGAGGCGGCCGGGACGCAGGATCGCGGGGTCGATCATGTCCTCGCGGTTGGACGCGCCGATCACGATGACGTTCTCGAGTCCCTCGACACCGTCGATCTCACTGAGCAGCTGAGGCACGACGGTGGTCTCGACGTCGGAGGAGACACCCGATCCGCGGGTGCGGAAGATCGAATCCATCTCGTCGAAGAACACGATCACCGGGGTGCCCTCGGACGCCTTCTCCCGGGCCCGCTGGAAGATCAGCCGGATGTGCCGCTCGGTCTCGCCGACGAACTTGTTCAGCAGCTCGGGGCCCTTGATGTTGAGGAAGTAGGACTTGGCTTCCTTGCTGTCCTGCCCCCGGGCCTCCGCGATCTTCTTCGCGAGCGAGTTGGCGACCGCCTTGGCGATGAGCGTTTTACCGCACCCGGGCGGACCGTAGAGGAGCACACCCTTCGGTGGCCGGAGCTCGTATTCGTGGAACAGGTCCTTGTGGAGGAACGGCAACTCGACGGCGTCGCGGATCTGCTCGATCTGCCGTCCGAGGCCGCCGATGTCGTCGTAGTGCACGTCGGGAACCTCTTCGAGGACCAGATCCTCGACCTCGGCCTTGGGGATCCGCTCGAACGCGTACCCGGCCTTGGTGTCGACGAGGAGGGAGTCGCCCGGCCGGAGTTTGCGAGTAGGCGATTCCGCGTCGTACGCGATCGACTCCCGCTCGCTGTCCGCGTAGACGGTCGCGAGGGGTTCGGCCAGCCAGACGATCCGTTCCTCGTCGGCGTGGCCGACCACGAGGGCGCGCTGACCGTCGTCGAGGACCTCGCGCAACGTGCTGATCTCACCCACACGCTCGAAGTGGCCCGCTTCCACGATCGTGAGTGCCTCGTTGAGGCGCACGGTCTGGCCGAGCTTGAGGGTCTCGGCGTCGACGTTCGGGGAGCAGGTCAACCGCATCTTGCGACCGGAGGTGAACACGTCCACGGTCTGATCGTCGTGCACTCCGAGCAGCACGCCGTACCCGCTCGGCGGCTGGCCGAGGCGGTCGACTTCTTCTCGAAGGGCAATGAGCTGCTGACGGGCCTCCTTGAGGGTGTCCATCAGCTTCGTGTTCCGAATGGACAGCGAGTCCACTCGCGATTCCATCTCACGAAGCTGTTCCGGCGACTCCGCGAGCTGCCTGCGCAGTGCCGACGCCTCTGCGCGCAACGCCTCGAGCTCTCGTGCGGCCGCAACCGAATCGGGGTTCTCTGTCGAGCTCATGTGCGTCTCCTCCCAATGAGATCTATCAACGCTACCGGCACTGCCCGAATTCTGCGCCGTGACACGGATTCTGCCGATTGCGAATCGGCATACGTGACACCCCGGGCCACCGAACCTCTCATGTTAGCCTTACCTACCTGTCGAGCAGTTTCCTCTCTGTTCTGTGTAACGAAAGGGTTCGTCGTGATAATCCGCAAGCCCCTGAACGGCACATCCTTCATCGGGCGGTCCGTGGTTGCCGTGGGCGCGGTGGTTCTCGCGCTCGGGATGTCGGCCTGCTCGTCCGACGACGCTTCCGACGCCGCGGAAGCGACGTCCGCGGCCACGTCGTCCGCGGCAGCCGAGGCGGTTGCCGCCCCCACGTCGGAGGAACTGCTCGGCACGCTCCAGCTGCTCGTGGACCCCGCGCGACCGGTCGACGAGAAGACCGCCGTGGTCGTCGACGGTGAGGAACGCCGCTCGAATCTCGAGGCCATGACAGCGGCCATGGCCAACTACCCGGTGTCCTTCACGGTCACGGATGTGCAGGTAGAGGGCGATACCGCGACGGCGAACGTCGCGATCGTCAGCCCGCACGGCACGGCCGCTCCGACCGCGTGGACGTGGGAGAACGTCGACGGCACCTGGAAGGTGTCGGACGAGAGCACGTGCACCCTGCTGGGCATGGCACGCGCCGGCTGCAGCTAGCTTTCCCTCCTTCGGCGGCACCCTCTCCGGGCGCCACCGAAGGCATGTCTCAGCCCTTGCCCGACCGGCGCTGCGGCTTGGGAGTGACGGTTCCCTCGGCGAGACGCCGGGCGCTCACCAGGAAAGCGGTGTGGCCCTGCATCCGGTGTTCCGGGCGCACGGCGAGCCCGACGACGTGCCACCCGCGGACGATCGATTCCCAGGACCGCGGCTCCGTCCAGCACTCCTGCTCGCGCATCGCCTCGACCACCTTCGAGAGCTGCGTCACAGTGGCGACGTAGACGATGAGCACGCCGCCGGGAACCAGCGCCTTGGACACCGCGGGCAGCGCGTCCCAGGGGGCGAGCATGTCGAGGACCACCCGGTCGACCCGACCGCCCGCCGCGTCGGCATCGAACTCGGCGACGTCGGCGATGGTCAGGTCCCAGTTCTCGGGACGCTCCCCGAAGAACGTCTCGACGTTCCGGACCGCGTGTTCGGCGTGGTCGTCGCGCACCTCGTACGAGATGACCCGGCCTTCCGGTCCGACCGCCCGCAGCAGTGAGCACGTCAGCGCGCCCGAGCCGGCGCCGGCCTCGAGCACGCGGGCGCCGGGGAACACGTCGCCCTCGTGGACGATCTGCGCGGCGTCCTTCGGGTAGATGACCTGCGCCCCGCGGGGCATCGACAGGATGTAGTCGACGAGCAGCGGTCGCAGCGCGAGGTACGGGGTGCCGTTGGTCGACTTGACCACACTGCCCTCGTCGGTGCCGATCAGGTCGTCGTGCAGGATGCCGCCGCGGTGGGTGTGGAACTCCTTGCCGGCCTCCAGGTTGACCGTGTAGTGCCGGCCTTTGGCGTCCGTCAACTGGACGCGATCGCCCACCCGAAACGGTCCGCTCGGTCGCGTTTCGCGTCCCACCATCGTCACCGACTCCTCAGCCTGTTCGTCCGGCGCCGTCCGACGCCCACACCGCGCCCCGACTCGACTGTCGGACCGGGGGCCTACCCTGCCAGGTGTGAGCATCTCAGAGTCGCCAGCCCCCGTCACAAAGGGTTCCCCGTCACAGCCCGGCGACACTTCGGCCACCCGGAGGCGGCCCGCCCTGTCGCCGTCCCGCGCCGGCGACTTCAAGCAGTGCCCGCTCCTCTACCGCTTCCGCGCGGTCGATCGGCTCCCGGAGGCGCCGTCGCGCGCGCAGGTGAAGGGCACGGTCGTGCACGCCGCGCTGGAGACCCTGTTCGGGCTGCCCGCGGCCGATCGCGTTCCGCAGAAGGCGGTCGATCTGGTCCTCCCGTCCTGGGAGCGCATTCTCGCCGAGGCCCCCGACCTGGTCGACCTGGTCCCCGAGGATCAGCGTGAACCATTCCTCGACGAGGCGCGTTCCCTCGTCACCGCCTATTACGCGCTGGAAGACCCCACCCGGTTCGAGGCCGAATCGTGCGAACAGCGCGTCGAGACCGAACTCGCCGACGGGGTGCTGCTCCGGGGGTTCGTCGACCGCATCGACGTCGCCCCCACCGGGGAGGTGCGGGTGGTCGACTACAAGACCGGCCGTGCACCACGCGAGATGTCCGAGTCCAAGGCGCTGTTCCAGATGAAGTTCTACGCGCTGGTCCTGCTGCGCACCCGCGGCATCGTCCCCGCGCAGTTGCGGCTGCTGTACCTGGCGTCCGGCACGGTCCTCACCTATGCCCCCGACGAGGATGAACTGCTGCGGTTCGAGCGAACGCTGTCGGCGATCTGGAAGGCCATCCTGGCGGCCGGTGTCACCGGCGATTTCCGACCCAAGCCGAGCCGGCTCTGCGACTGGTGTGATCATAAGTCCCGGTGCCCCTCGTTCGGTGGAACGCCGCCTCCCTACCCGGGATGGCCGGAGGGGGCCGCCGAAGACGCACCGGGTTTCGAGGAGATTGTCGAATGAGTTCCGAGTCTATTACGTACCACTCGGTTCGGAGGCACTGAGTGCGCCGGAAGTGGACTCGGACCAGAAGGTCACCGTCGAGCGGTTCGACAGCACGGATCTGACGATCAGCGTGTGGGCCGAGACGATGCAGCACGGAGCTCCGCCGTCCGCGTTGCTCGTGCGGGCGCTCGAGCGCTGCGCCCCACGCGACGACGTGCGTCTCACCCGGGTCGTGGTCGAGATCCTCGGTCCCATCCCGATCGCCGAACTCGAGGTCCGGTCGTGGGTGCAGCGACCGGGACGCCGGGTGGAGCTGGTGGTCGCCGAATTGTGGACCGTCGGCGACCGGCCCCGTGCCGTGGCGCGGGGCTCTGCCTGGCGGATGGAGACCGTCGACACCAGCGACGCCGTCCACATCGTCGACCCGCCGCTCGAACCGCGGTCCACCGGCCGGGAGGGCAAGTTCAGCGAGGCCTGGGATTCGGGCTACCTGACGACCCTCGACTGGCGGTGGATCGCCGAAATGGGAGGCGAGGGCCCGGGCAAGCTGTGGGCGCGGCCGCGGCCCGCACTGGTCCTCGGCGAGACCATGACGCCGCTCGAGCGGCTGTTTTCCATCGCGGACATCGCCAACGGTGTGGGATCGAAACTCGACCCGGCACACTGGACGTTCCTCAACACGGACCTCACCGTGCACATCTTCCGGATCCCCGAGGGCGACTGGGTGGGGGTCGGCTCCGAAACCTCCATCGGACCCGATGGAGTGGGAATGTGCGCGGGCGTGCTCTACGACGAGACCGGCGCCGTCGGCCGGATCGCCCAGACCGTGCAGGTCCGCGCCCGCCCCTGAGCGGAGCGAGCGCGGAACATGTTGCGGTGGAACGAGATCAGAGTGCCCGGCAGGACCGGATGTTGGACGCGAGGATGGCCTTGGCACCGAGGTCCGCGAGTTCGTCCATGACCCCGTTGTGGCCCTTGATCGGCACCATCGCCCGGACCGCGACCCAGTTCTCGTCGGCGAGCGGCGACAGCGTCGGCGACTCCAGACCCGGGGTGATCTTCAACGCGTCGTCGAGGATCGTCTTGGGGCAGTCGTAGTCGAGCATCAGGTTCTGCTGCGCGAACACGATGCCGCGCACCCGCTCCACCAGCTGGTTGCGCGCGGAATCGTCGGCGGGCGAACCGGCGCGCTCGATGAGCACACCCTCGGAGTCGCACAGGGTGTCGCCGAACGCGACCAGGTTGTGCTGGCGCAGCGTGCGGCCGGAGCCGACGACGTCGGCGATGGCGTCGGCGACGCCGAGCTGGATCGAGATCTCCACGGCGCCGTCGAGGCGAATGACCGAGGCCTCGATCCCGCGCGCGGACAGGTCGTCGCGCACCAGGTTTGGGTAGGACGTGGCGATCCGGAGCCCGGCGAGGTCCTCGACCGACCAGTCCTTGCCCGCGGGGGCGGCGTACCGGAACGAGGAGCGGCCGAAGCCGAGCGACAGCCGTTCGGAAACCGGGGCACCCGAGTCGCGGGCGAGGTCGCGGCCGGTGATGCCGAGATCGAGTTCACCGGATCCGACGTAGATCGCGATGTCCTTGGGGCGCAGGAAGAAGAACTCGACCTGGTTGGACGGGTCGAGGACGGTCAGGTCGCGGGAGTCGGTGCGACGGCGGTAGCCGGCCTCGCTGAGGATTTCGGCGGCGGACTCGGACAGCGAGCCCTTGTTGGGGACTGCGACGCGCAGCATGGCTGAGGGTTCCTTTCGGGAGCGGGTGGAGGAGTCTCGATCACCGATCACAGATGTCGGTAGACGTCCTCGAGCTTCAGGCCCTTACCCACCATCAGCACCTGCGTCCAGTACAGCAGCTGAGAGATCTCCTCGGCGAGCGCCTCGTCGCTCTCGTGTTCGGCGGCGATCCACACCTCACCCGCCTCTTCGAGGATCTTCTTTCCCTGTGCATGTACGCCGGCGTCCAAGGCGGCAACGGTGCCGGACCCCTCGGGGCGGGTAGCGGCACGCTCGGTCAGCTCGGCGAACAGGGATTCGAAGGTCTTCACGAGGACCCATTGTTTCACGCCGCCGCGGACGTCTCCGAACCGGTCACCACCCGAGTGTGCGGCGACTCTCGAACCGGCGGACCTCGCCCGAACGGGGATCGGTGAACTCGATGGCCCGCGCCAGCAACCGCAGCGGGGTCGAGAAGTCGCCGGGCTCGGATCGGTGGAAGTCCGGGTAGTAGTTGTCGCCCTCGATCGGCAGCCCCAGCGACGACATGTGCAACCGCAGTTGGTGTGTCCGGCCGGTCTTCGGCAGCAGCCGGTACCGCGCGCGTTCCTCCCGGGTCTCGATCAGGTCGACGACGGTCTCACTGTTAGGTTCGCCCGGTTCCTCCGTCGCCGTCATGATCCCGTGTTCCTTGACGATGCGGCTGCGGATGGTGCGCGGAAACGCGAGCGCGGGATCGTGCCCGGCGACGGCCTCGTATTCCTTGGTGACCTGCTGGGAGACGAACAGTTCCTGATACGGCCGGCGGTCTTCCCGCCTGATCAGGAACACCAGGACGCCGGCCGTCATCCGGTCGAGCCGGTGGGCCGGCGTGAGGTCGGGCAGGTCGAGCGCCCGCCGCAACCGCACGACCGCCGTCTCGGTGATGTGCGCGCCCCGCGGAATGGTTGCGAGGAAATGGGGTTTGTCGATCACCACGAGGTGGTCGTCGCGGTGCAGGATGTCGATCTCGAACGGAACCGGGATCTCGGGTGCGGGGTCGCGGTAGAAGTAGACGAAACGGGTCGGGGCATAACGGGTCCCGCGGTCGACCACCCTGCCGTGTTCGTCGACGACTTCCCCGCCGTCGATCAGGGACAGCCAGTGCGCGCGCTCGTCCGGGAAGGTCTCGACCAGGAACTCGGCGACCGTCTTCGCACCGTCGCCTGCCGGCATCCGGATGCGATCGGGACCGAGGCCGTTGCGGACCGGCAGGGGCGCCCCCACCACCTCAGCCCGCCCGATTCTCGGTGCAGCCGGCGCAGACGAGCACGAGGTCGCGACCCCGGTCGTCCGGCAGATTCTCGTACCGCGACGTCGGACCACCGCACTTGCTGCAGCGCCCCAGAGTCTTGGCCTGATCGCTGAACTCGATGTTCATCCGCTTGTCGAAGACGTACAGCGACCCCTCCCACAGGCCCGTGTCGCCGAACGCCTCGCCGTAGCGGACGATGCCGCCGTCCAGTTGGTAGACCTCACCGAACCCGCGCGAGCGCATCAGCGAGGACAGGACCTCACACCGCACTCCCCCGGTGCAGTAGGTGACGACGGCCTTGTCCTTCAGATGGTCGTACCTGCCGCTGTCGAGTTCGTGCACGAACTCACGCGTGGTCGACACGTTGGGGACGACGGCGTCCCGGAAGCGGCCGATCTCCGCCTCGAAGCTGTTGCGCCCGTCGAAGAAGACGACGTCGTCACCGCGACCCTCGACCAGTCGGTGCACCTGTTCGGGCGCCAGGTGGGTTCCGCCACCGACGACGCCGTCCGCGTCCACCGTCAGCTCGCCCGGCGCACCGAACGTCACGATCTCCGACCGCACCTTGACGCTCAGCCGCGGGAAGTCGTCACCGAGCCCGTCGGACCACTTCATGTCGGCGTCCTTGAAGGGCGCGTAGCTGCGCGTCCCCTTCACGTACCGCTTGACATCGCGGATGTCGCCGCCGACCGTCGCGTTGATGCCGTGCTCGGAGACGAGGATCCGGCCGGTGAGGTTGTTCGCCTCGGCGAGTGTGTACTGCCACAGCCGTATCGCCTCCGGGTCGGCGAGCGGAGCGAACACGTAGAACAGCACGATTTTCGGAACAGCCACGGGAAACCAGACTACCTAGAGACGGACACCACTCCGCTGCGCCCACACATCGGCCAGGTCGGAACCGGTGAGGCCCTCGAGACTGTCCCGGAACACCCGCCCCGGGCCGTCGGCCACCGCGATCTCGCACGGGACGATCAGGACGATGCACCCTGCGGCCTGCGCGGACGCCGCACCGGTGGGCGAGTCCTCGATGGCGAGGCACTGGGACGGATCCAGTCCCAGCAGTTCCGCGCCCCGCAGGTACGGGTCGGGATGCGGTTTGCCTGCCGGCACCTCGTCGCCGCACACCGAGTGGTCGAAGTGGTGCCTGCCGAGCGTCTCGAGTGCCCGCTCGGTGAGCCGGCGCTCGGTGTTGGTCACCAGCGCCGACCTCAGGCCGTGCGCCCGGACGGTCTGCAGTGCGTCGTGGGCGCCCGGCCGCCACGGGATCCCGTCGCCGAACAATTCCTCGACGCGGGTGAACATCCATTCCTTGGCCTCGGCGAGCGCCGCCGGAGCCCGGTCGAGCCCGAGGGCATCGAAGATGACGCCGAGAGCGGTGGCGCTGGACGCACCGATCGTCTTCAGCCGCGTCTCCTCGGTCATCGGACCACCGAGGTGCAGCGACAACTCGCGGACCGCGACGTCCCACATCTTCTCGGAATCGAGCAGCGTTCCGTCCATGTCCCACAGAACTCCTGCGAGACCGTCGAATGCATCAGACATTGAAGTACTTCGCTTCGGGGTGGTGCAGCACGAACGCATCCGTGGACTGCTCGGGATGCAACTGCAGTTCCTCCGACAACTTCACACCGATCCGTTCGGGTTCGAGGAGGGCAACCATCTTCGCGCGGTCCTCCAGGTTGGGGCAGGCGCCATACCCGAAGGAGTAGCGGGCGCCGCGGTAGGCGAGGTCGAAGAATCCGGACACCTCGGACGGGTCCTGCTCGGCCACGTTGTGACCGCCGGGCAGCACGAGTTCCTCGCGGACCCGTTGATGCCAGTACTCGGCCAGCGATTCCGTCAGTTGCACGCCGATGCCGTGCACCTCGAGGTAGTCGCGGTACGCGTTGGCGGCGAACAACTCGTTCGCGAAATCCGCGATCGGCTGCCCCATGGTGACGAGCTGCATCGGGAACACGTCGACCTGACCGGTCTCCTTCGCCTCGGTGCGGGACCGGACGAAGTCGGCGACGCACAGGAAGCGGTCGCGGTGCTGGCGCGGGAACGTGAACCGGAAGCGCTCCTCCGCGTCGGGTGTCGGGTCGGTGAGCACGACCACGTCGTCGCCCTCGGACACCGCGGGGAAGTAGCCATACACGACAGCGGCGTGCGCGAGGATTCCCTCGGTGCTCAGCCGGTCGAGCCAGTACCGCAGGCGGGGGCGGCCTTCCGTCTCCACCAGTTCCTCGTAGGTGGGACCGTCACCGGAACGCTGCCCGCGCAGACCCCACTGCCCGAGGAACAGGGCACGCTCGTCCAGCAGCCCCGAGTAATCCGACAGCGAGACGCCCTTGACGATCCGGTTGCCCCAGAACGGCGGGCTCGGGACCACGATGTCGGTGGCCACGTCGGATCGCTCGGGCACCTCGATCGGGGTCTCGGCGGCCTTGCGCTTCTCCGCGATCCGCTTGGACCGCTCGTGCCGTGCCTTGCGTTCGGCCGCCTTCTCGCGGGCCGCGATCGCTTCCGGGCTGTCCGGGTCGGGTCCGCCGCCACGCTTGACGGCCATGATCTCGTCCATCCGGTGCAGGCCCTCGAACGCGTCGCGCGCGTAGCTGACGTCGCCCTCGTACACCTCGGCCAGATCGTTCTCCACGTACGAACGGGTCAGCGCGGCACCGCCGAGGAGGACGGGGAACTTCTCCGCGACACCCTTGGCGTTGAGTTCCTTCAGATTGTCCTTCATCACCACGGTCGACTTCACGAGCAGACCGGACATCCCGATGACGTCGGCCCTCTGTTCGATCGCCGCGTCGAGGATCGTCGCGATCGGCTGCTTGATGCCAAGGTTCACCACGTCGTACCCGTTGTTGCTCAGGATGATGTCGACGAGGTTCTTGCCGATGTCGTGGACGTCGCCCTTCACGGTGGCGATGACGATGCGGCCCTTGCCGTCCTCGTCGGTGGCCTCCATGTGCGGTTCGAGGTGCGCCACGGCCGCCTTCATCACCTCGGCCGACTGCAGCACGAACGGCAACTGCATCTGCCCGGACCCGAAGAGTTCGCCGACGGTCTTCATGCCGGACAGCAGCGTCTCGTTGATGATCGCGAGCGGCGGCTTCTCCTCCATCGCCGCGGTGAGGTCGTCGTCGAGGCCGTTGCGTTCACCGTCGACGATGCGACGTTCCAGCCGCTCGAACAGCGGAAGCGCCGCCAGTTCCTGGGCGCGGGATTCGCGCGCCGACGCCGCGGAGACGCCCTCGAACAGTTCCATCAGTTTCTGCAGCGGGTCGTAGCCCTCGCGGCGGCGGTCGTACACCAGGTCGAGGGCCGTTTCCCGCTGTTCGTCGGGGATCCGCGCCATCGGCAGGATCTTCGACGCGTGCACGATGGCCGTGTCCAGGCCGGCCTCGGTGCACTCGTGCAGAAACACCGAGTTCAGGACCTGCCGGGCCGCCGGGTTGAGACCGAACGAGATGTTGGACACGCCGAGTGTGAAGTGCACCCGCGGATGCCGCTTCTTGAGCTCACGGATCGCCTCGATCGTTTCGATGCCGTCGCGGCGAACCTCTTCCTGACCGGTGGAGATCGGGAACGTCAACGCGTCGATGATGATGTCGGACTCGTCGAGGCCCCAGTTCGCGGTGATGTCTTCGAGCAGGCGCTCGGCGATGCGGACCTTGTGCTCCGCGGTGCGCGCCTGGCCCTCCTCGTCGATGGTCAGCGCGACGACGGCGGCGCCGTGCTCCGTGACGAGCCGCATGATCTTCTGGAACCGCGAGTCCGGTCCGTCGCCGTCCTCGTAGTTGACGGAGTTCACGGCGCAGCGTCCGCCGAGGTGCTCGAGGCCGGCCTGCAGGACCGCAGGCTCGGTGGAGTCGAGCATGATCGGCAGCGTCGACGACGTCGCGAACCGGCTTGCGAGGGCGGCCATGTCGACGGCACCGTCGCGTCCGACGTAGTCGACGTTGAGGTCGAGCATGTGGGCGCCGTCGCGGGTCTGGTCCTTCGCGATGTCGAGGCACTTCTGGTAGTCCTCGGCGATCATCGCCTCACGAAATGCCTTGGAGCCGTTGGTGTTCGTGCGTTCACCGATCATCAGGATGCTGGCGTCCTGCTGGAACGGCACCGCCGTGTACAGCGAGGACGTCCCCGACTCGTGCACCGGGTTCCGCTCGGCCTTCTCCACCAGGCGGACCGCTTCGGCCACCTGCCGGATGTGCTCCGGGGTGGTGCCGCAGCAGCCGCCGACCAGACCGAGACCGAACTCGGTGACGAAGCCGCTGAGCGCCTCGGCGAGCTCCTCCGCGGTGAGCGGGTACTCGGCGCCGTTCGGGCCGAGCTGCGGCAGTCCGGCGTTGGGCATCACCGACACCGGGAGGGAGCTGTACTTGGACAGGTGGCGGAGATGTTCGCTCATCTCGGCGGGTCCGGTCGCGCAGTTGAGGCCGATCATGTCGATACCGAGCGGCTCGAGCGCGGTCAGCGCGGCACCGATCTCGCTGCCGAGGAGCATCGTGCCGGTGGTCTCGACCGTGACGTGGGTGATGATCGGCAGCCGCGCCCCCAGCGCCTCCATCGCCCGCTGACTGCCGAGGATGGCGGCCTTCACCTGCAGCAGGTCCTGGCAGGTCTCGACGAGGATCGCGTCGGCTCCCCCGTCGATCATGCCCATCGCGGCTTCCGCGTAGGCGTCGCGGAGGATCGCGAACGGCGCGTGGCCCAGCGTCGGCAGCTTGGTTCCGGGTCCCATCGAACCCAGGACGAAGCGGCCCATGCCGTCGCGTCCGGGCCCCATCTCGTCGGCCACGTCACGCGCCAGCCGGGTGCCCTTCTCGGCCAGTTCCCGGATACGGTCCGAAATGTCGTAATCGGCGAGGTTGGGTAGGTTGCACCCGAACGTGTTGGTCTCGACGGCGTCGGCCCCGGCCTCGAAGTACGCGCGGTGGATGTCTTTCAGCACGTCAGGGCGGGTGTCGTTGAGGATTTCGTTGCAGCCTTCGAGCCCGAGGAAGTCGTCGAGCGTGAGGTCCGCGGCCTGCAACATGGTGCCCATGGCTCCGTCGCCGATGACAACGCGCTGGTTCAACGCATCGAGCAGGGCAGAGTGAAATGGCGCAGACATGCCGTCCAGACTAGTGGGCGCGCGAACCAATGCTGGCCGTAGGCTGGGTGGGTGAGTTCCAGTGAGTTCCCCGTCACGCCCGCGGGCCGCGACGACGACACCCCCGACACCGGTGCGATTGACAGTGGCGTGCCCGTACTTCGTGACCCTGTCCTCGTCGCCGCCTTCGAGGGCTGGAACGACGCCGGCGACGCCGCGAGCGGAGCCGTCGAGCACCTCGAGTTGACCTGGGACGCCCAGCCGCTCGCCGAGCTGGACTCCGAGGAATACTACGACTACCAGGTCAATCGACCCACGGTGCGGCAGGTCGACGGTGTAACCCGGGAGATCGTGTGGCCCGCCACCCGGCTGTCGGTGTGCTCGCCTCCCGGCAGCGACCGCGACGTAGTTCTGCTGCGCGGGATCGAACCGAACATGCGCTGGCGCAGCTTCTGCGAGGACCTCCTCGAGCTGATCGATCAGCTGCAGATCAACACCGTGGTGATCCTCGGGGCACTGCTCGCGGACACCCCGCACACGCGGCCGGTCCCGGTGACGGGCAGCGCATACAGCAGCGAAGCTGCCGAGCGGTTCAAGCTCGAGCAGACCCGCTACGAGGGGCCGACCGGGATCACCGGAGTGCTGCAGGACGCGTGCGTCCGGGCCGGTGTGCCTGCCGTGTCGTTCTGGGCGGCTGTGCCCCACTACGTGTCCCAGCCGCCGAATCCCAAGGCCACGGTGGCGCTGCTGCAACGCGTCGAGGATGTCCTGGACATCGAGGTGCCCCTCGGGGAACTCCCGGCCCAGGCCGACGACTGGCAGGAAGCTGTCACCGAGATGACCGCGGACGACGAGGAGATCGGCGACTACGTCCGGTCCCTCGAGGAGCGCGGCGACGCCGAGACCGACATCTCCGAGGCCATCTCGAAGATCGACGGTGACGCGCTCGCGGCCGAGTTCGAGCGGTATCTCCGCAGGCGTGGGCCCGGCAGCTTCGGGCTGTGACGAAGAACTCATCCGAGTCGCTTCGTTCCTCGCTCCAGCGCACGGCGCTCTACGCCGGCGGTTTCCTCGGCCCGTTCGGCGGCGGCGTCGTCGCCTCGATCCTTCCCGAGATCGGTGACGACCTCGGAGTGAGTGCATCCGCCGCGGCGGGCTCGCTGACGGCGTACCTGTTGCCGTTCGCATTGCTGATGCTGGTGTCGGGCACGCTGGGCGCCCGGTGGGGACAGATGCGGACCGTGCGGATCGCATACGGCGTCTACCTGCTGTCGTCGCTGGCCTGTTTCGTGGCGCCGACGCTGCCGCTCTTCCTCGGCGCCCGCGTGCTCCAGGGGTGTTCGAACTCGTTCACGACGCCGCTGCTGCTGGCGGCGCTCGCCGCCTCGACCCCGAAGAAGCATCTCGGCCGGGCACTGGGGATCTTCGGTGCCTTCCAGGCCGCGGGACAGTCGAGCGCGCCGCTCGTCGGCGGGCTCGCGGCGGAGGTCGACTGGCGGCTCGCGTTCCTCGTGATCGCCCTCGTGGCCGCGGTGCTGGGTCTGGTCGGCGTTCCCGACAGTGCTCCCGCCGAGCCGGGGGCACCGCGCCCGCGACTGCGCGACGCCCTCACCCCGTCGGTGCTGAGAATCGGGGTGGTCGCACTCCTCGGCTGGGGCGCGCTCGGTGGGCTGAGCTTCCTGGTCGCGTTCCGCGCCGAGGAGGTCTTCGGGCTGAGCCCGACCCAGCGCGGGCTTCTGCTCACCGGGTTCGGCGTGGCCGGCATCCTCACCGCACGCCTCGTCGGCGGTGTCATCGACAAGATCGGGGCGCGGGCGGCCGTGCTGATCGGCGCAGTCGGCGGGGCGATTCTCGTCGCGGCCGCCGGGACCGTGTCTCTCCTCGCAGTCGTGGCCGTGGCGTGGTTCGCGGCCGGAATCGCCGGTCAGTTCATCCTGGTCGGTGTGAACGCCGCCGTGCTCGGTTCGCCGGGCCCGAATCGGGGCGGCGCCGTGTCCGTCGTGCAGGCGCTGCGGTTCATGGGCAACGCGCTCGCGCCGATCACCCTCACTCCGGTGTATTCGGTGTCGCCCGCGGCCGGCTTCGTGCTGCCCGCCCTGCTGCTCGCCGTGCTGGCCCCGCTGCTCATGCCCCGCGACCGCGCACCCGCCTGACATGCCTTCCGGGCGGGCTGTGAGGTGTTCCTGATTCCCACGTAACGTGCGCGCAGCCGTTACGACACTCCCGGGGCGGAGCCTCGACGCATGGCCAACACACCGAGTTCGAGCAAGCTGCTGGTCGTCGGCAACGGTATGGCCGGCGCACGCACCGTCGAGGAGATCCTGAACCGTGGCGGCGGCGAGCGTTTCGAGATCACCATGATCGGCGACGAGCCCTACGGCAACTACAACCGGATCATGCTCTCGCACGTACTGTCCGGGGAGGCAGCCGTCGACGACGAGGACCTGATCCTCAACCCGATGGGCTGGTACACCGCCAACGGCGTCAAACTCCACGCCGGCGACCGCGCGGTCGCGCTCGACCGGTTCGCGAAGACCGTGACGTGCGAGAGCGGCCGCGTCGTCGACTACGACGTGCTCATCGTCGCCACGGGAAGCAACACGTTCTTCCCCAACATGGACGGATTGCGGGAGCACGACGGGCGCCTGGCCCGCGGGGTGTTCGGATTCCGGAACATCGCCGACACCAACGGCATGCTGCAGATGGCGCAGGCCCGCGACGACGTGTCCGCGGTGGTGATCGGCGGCGGTCTGCTCGGCCTGGAGGCCGCGTACGGGCTGCGCACACAGGGCCTCACCGTCAACGTCGTGCACTCCCCCGGGCACCTGATGAACCAGCAGCTCGACGAACGCGGCGGCAGCGTCCTGCGCGCCGAGATCGAGAAACTCGGCGTGGGCGTCCACACCTCGATGCGGACCACCGCCGTGCTGCGCGACGACGCGGGCCTGGTGACCGGCGTGTCGTTCGTCGACGGCTCCACCCTGGACGCCGACATGGTCGTCGTCACCGCCGGAATCCGGCCCAACACCGAACTCGCGCGAGCCGCCGGGCTGGTAGTCGAACGCGGCGTCGTGGTGGACGACCAGATGCGCTGCGAGGACGAGGGTTCCGTGTACGCCGTCGGCGAGTGCGCACAGCACCGTGGGGAGACCTACGGCCTCGTCGCCCCGGTGTGGGAGCAGTCGGTCATCCTGGCCGAAGTCCTCACCGGCTCCAATCCCGAAGCGGCGTACGTCGGTTCACGCACCACCACCCAACTGAAGGTCGCCGGTGTCGACGTGGCCGCGATGGGCGTCAAGGGACCAGAGACGGCGGACGACGAGTTCGTCCAGTACTACGAACCGCGCAGCGGCACGTACAAGAGCCTCGTCGTCCGCGACGGCAAGCTGATCGGCGCCACCCTGATGGGCGACATCAGCAAGGCGGGTTTCCTCACGCAGGCGTTCGACGGCAAGGTGCCGTTGCCCGAGGAGCGGATCAGCATGCTCTTCGACGTCGGAGCCCCGAGCGCCGCGACGAGTGTCGCCGACCTCCCCGACGACCTGCAGGTGTGCAACTGCAACGGCGTGAGCAAGGGCGATCTGGTCGCCTGCGTCCATACCGGCGCCAAGACGCTCACCGACGTCTGCGCCCAGACGCGGGCAGGCAAGGGCTGCGGCTCGTGCAAGGGACTCGTCGCCGACATCGTGGCCTGCGCCGCGGGCGGCGAACTCGAGGCCGACCCCTCCGCAGACTGGTACGTGCCCTGCATCCCGATGACGAAGCCCGAACTCGTCGCGACCATCCGGGAACGCGATCTCCGCGCCGTGTCCCAGGTGTTCGCCGCACTCGCGACGGACGCGAAGGAGGACGCGTCCGCGAAGATGCCCCTGGCCTCCTTGCTTCGCACCATCTGGGGTCCCGACTGGGTGGACGAGCGCGGCGCGCTGTTCATCAACGACCGCGTGCACGCCAACATCCAGCGCGACGGCACGTTCTCGGTGGTCCCGCAGATGAAGGGCGGCGTCACCACGCCGGAGCAACTCCGCAAGATCGCCGACGTGGCCGACAAGTACGGCGTGCCGCTCGTGAAGGTCACCGGCGGGCAGCGCATCGACCTGCTCGGCATCAAGAAGGAGGATCTCCCCAAGGTGTGGGGTGACCTCGACATGCCGTCCGGGTTCGCCTACGGCAAGAGCATGCGCACGGTGAAGACGTGCGTCGGAACCGATTTCTGCCGCTACGGTCTCGGCGATTCGACGAGCCTCGGCATCGCGCTCGAGGAACGGTTCCAGGGCCTGGAGACGCCCGCGAAGCTGAAACTCGCGGTCGCCGGATGCCCACGCAACTGTTCGGAGGCCCTGTGCAAGGACTTCGGTGTGGTCGCGGTCGGCGACGGCCGATGGGAAATCTACGTCGGCGGCGCCGCCGGAGCGCACATCCGCAAGGGTGATCTGCTCGCCACGGTCGAATCGCCGGACGCCGTAGTGGAACTCGGCGGACGGTTCATTCAGTATTACCGCGAGAACGCGAAATGGCTCGAACGCACGTACGACTTCGTGCCGCGGGTAGGACTCGAACATCTTCAGGCGCTACTGGTCCGAGACGAGGAGGACATCGTGACCGGATTGGACGAGCGGATCCAGACGGCGGTGGACGGCTACCGGGATCCCTGGAAGGAGCGAAGCGCGCCGAAATCGCCCGCCCAGTTCGCTCCGTCGCTCCCGCTGCTGCCGCTTCCCCAGGTGCCGGTCCGATGACCGCCCTGATCGAAGGACCCTCCGAGATCGCGGTGGGTCCGGTCAGCGACCTGACGCCGGGCGAAGGCCGGACGTACGTCGTGCAGAACCGTCAGGTGGCCGTATTCCTGTTGTCGGACGGCACCGTTCGGGCGATGGATGCGGTGTGCCCGCACAAGGGTGGTCCCCTCGCCGACGGACAGATCGACGCCACCGGCGTGATGTGCCCGCTCCACCAGTACGCGTTCGCCTTCGACACGGGCGCCTGCGCATCCGAGGGTGTGGGCTCGGTCCGCACCTACACCGCATCGGTTCGCGAAGGGTCGGTCGTCGTGCACGTGTGAGTGGCCACTCACCAGCGCTCGGCCCTGATACGGCGTGCCTTTCGGGAAAGTCTCGGCACCGCTGTCATCATGAGCTCAATGCTGCAGCTGAAGGGGCACGTCGCATGGACAGATCGCTGGTCGAGTGAATACCGTCACGAGTCCGGAACGACGGCGCCGATCCGGTAGCCGTCCTCCGGTCGGTGGCCCGCCCGCCGAGACCGTGTTCCGCGCGGACATCGAGGGTCTGCGGGCCGTCGCGGTGCTGGCCGTGGTCCTCTTTCACGCGGGCGTCCCCGGAATCGGCGGAGGGTTCGCCGGCGTCGACATCTTCTTCGTCGTCTCGGGGTTTCTCATCACCGGGCTGCTGTGGCGAAGCGTCGCGACCACCGGCCGCGTCCAGCTGGCCGAGTTCTACGGTGCGCGGGCACGCCGGCTGCTGCCCGCCGGGTGCATCGTGCTGGTGGCCACTGCGATCGGTGCGGCCCTGCTCCTGCCCCCTCTGCAGGCCCGCGCGGTCCTCGGTGACGGGATCGCCAGTGCGCTCTACGTCGGCAACTACCGGTTCGCCCTGCACGGCACCGACTATCTGGCCGCCGACACGCCCCCGTCACCGTTCCAGCACTACTGGTCGCTCGGCGTGGAAGAGCAGTTCTACCTGCTGTGGCCGGCGCTGATCATCGGGGTCGCCTGGCTCGTCCGGCGCAGGACACGGCGCGACGACGCGGACGAAGCACCGTCGACGACCCCGTATTTGACAGTGCTCGCCGTGGTCGCGGCAGTGTCGTTCGCGGTCTCGCTCGACTGGACCCGCACACTGCCGCCGTGGGCGTTCTTCTCGTTGCCCGCACGCGCCTGGGAACTGGCCGCAGGCGGGTTGGTCGCCCTGTCCGTTCAGCACTGGCAGCGGTTGCCGTCGGTGGTCGCCGCCACGGCCGGATGGTTGGGTTTCGCACTGATCGTCATCGCCTGTTTTCGACTCGGTGAGACGACGCCCTACCCCGGTACCGCGGCGCTGCTGCCGGTCGCCGGCACGATGCTGGTGATCGGGGCGGGGTGTGCCGCACCCCGGCTGGGGGTCGGGCGGAGCCTGTCGCTGCCGCCGATGCGGGCGGTCGGGCGAGTGTCCTATTCCTGGTACCTGTGGCACTGGCCGGTGCTGCTGCTCGCGCCGATCGTGCTCGGCCGCTCGCTCGACCTGACCGATCGTCTGGCGATGATCATGGTGTCCGCGGGTCTGGCCGGACTGACACTGGTCCTGGTCGAGAACCCTGTCCGCTTCGCTGCTCCGTTGCGCCGCTCGGCCTCGCGCAGCCTCGTGCTCGGCGGCGCCGTCACCGCCATCGCTGTCTGTGCGGCACTGGTGTTGCTGGTGGCGCGGCCGGTTCCGGTCGGACACGGAGCCGCGGCCGCGGCCCTCACCGTCTCTGCGCCAGCCGAATCGGCGCCTACCGCAGTCGATCCGCGCGACGCGGCGGTGCACGACATGACCGCGCAGGTACAGACGGCGGTCGCGAAATCGGCAGGGCTGCAAGCAGTCCCGTCGAATCTGTCCCCACCGCTCACCGACGCGCCTGCCGACAAGCCGGAGGTGTTCGTCAACGGCTGTGTGCGGTCGTGGCTCGAGGTGGGGCAGGACGAGTGCGCGTCGGGGGACGTGGCGTCTCCGACAACGATGGTGCTGGTCGGCGATTCGCACGCCGCGATGTGGGCCCCGGCATTCGAATCGGCCGCCGAGCAGAATCATTGGCGGCTCGAGACGATGGGCAAGGTCACGTGCCCGCTTCTCGACCTCCCGCTCACCAGCCCCTACCTCGGGCGGGAATACACCGAGTGCGAGCAGTGGCGCGGCGAGATCGTCGACCGACTGCGGGCCGAGCGGCCCCGGTTGGTCGTGCTGAGCATGTCCCGGCGGTACGGCGCCGACTTCGGTTTCACCGTGTACGGCCAAGAGTGGCTCGACAGCCTGACCCGGCTGGTTACGGAACTCCGCGCCACGGGCGCGGCCGTCCTCGTCCTCGGACCGATCCCGGATCCGCACTCGACCGTGCCCACGTGCCTGTCCGCCCACCTGGACGACGCGACCGCCTGCTCGCCGCCACGGCCGGTCGCGGTGAACGACGCCGGCGTCGCAGCCGAGGCGATGGCCACCGCCGCAGGCGGCGGGCGATACGCAGACCTCACCTCCCTGTTCTGCACCACCGAGCGCTGCCCCGTCATCGTCGGCAACGACCTCGTGTACCGCGACGACAACCACCTGACCCTCGAACACGCTCAGGCACTCTCACCCGTCGTCGCCGCTCTGGCCGAGCGCGCACTCGCACCGGGCTGAGCGGTAGCGGCGGTTCCTGCAAATCACATCCGGTCCGGGTGTCACATTCGGCCGGTGGCCGGTGTCTCATGCCGAGAGCACACAACCGGAAGGTGCTGAACTTCAGCTTCAGCGTCGGCCGCCAGGCCCAGAAGTGGGATCAGTGTGACGAGAACCTGAAGTCGTTCGCACACATGGCGGTGGCCGGCCTGGTCGGCTGCAGCTTCTGCCTGGACTTCGGCTACGTCCGAGCCCACAACGAGGGGCTCGATCTGACCAAGGCACGCGAGGTGCCCCGCTGGCGGCAATCGGACGTGTTCACGCCGCTGGAGCGGGACGTGCTCGAGTACGCCGAAGCGATGACCCAGACTCCACCGACCGTCACCGACGAACTGTCGGCCGGGCTGCTCGAGGCGCTCGGCCCAGCCGCACTGGTGGAACTGACCGCGTTCATCGCGGTGGCGAACCTCATGACCCGCACCAATACCGCGTTCGGCATCGAATCGCAGGGCTTCGCGGCGTCGTGTGGCCTGAAGCCCCTCGCCCTACCCACGACGACATGACGGCCGCCGGGCCTGAGACCCGATCGACATCGAAGGGTCAGCCGACGTCGTACGACAGAACGAAGTCGTAGCCGTTGTCGCCGGGTCCGGCGATGGACAGGTCCGCGCTGCCGCATAGGTCGATCAGACCACCGGTCCCCATACCCGGCACCACCTCTATCCGTGCCGACACGGAACCCTGGTCCTGGCTGCCGATGTGCTGGAACACGCACGTCCCGTCGTGCCCGCCGATCGAGCCCTCGAAGCGCTCGAGGCCGAGCACCGGCGCGGCATCGGTCTTGTATGCGATCAAATAGACCACTGTGCTCGTTCCCTCGATGTCCCCGGAGTACGAGTACGCGACGGTCGCTCGGGTGGCACCGCGGGCGGGGTAGTAGGTGTCACCGGCAGTCGTGCCTTCGCCGTCGATGTCGACGATCACCGATTCCGACCACGACGCGATGGAGAACTTGCCTCGTGCACTGTGTGAGTAGCTCATGACACGAGACTCTAGGTACGCGACAGCGTGAGGTTCTTGAACATTCACGACACTAGGATGAGGCCGTGCCGAGTGTGCCAGGACATCCCGAGGCGATCGTCCGCCCGACCGCCGACGCGCGCGGGTTCGAGGTCGAACGGGTAGCTCCCCGAGAGGCTTTGGCCGAGTTCGTCGACTACCACTGGCTCGTGAGGTGGTCGGTACCGAAGCCCCATCGACAGCAGGTGGTGCCCCAGCCCCGCGTTCATATCGCGGCCGAGGACGGACAGTTGCTGGTGCACGGGATCTCCCGGTCGCCGTTCTACCGAACGCTGACCGGGAACGGCCACGTACTGGGAGCCGCCTTCCACGCTGGAGGGTTCCGGCCCCTGCTGAAGGGTAGCGTCGGCGCGATTTCGGGAACCGTCCTGCCTGGACGTCATCTGCTCGCCGGTGACGATCGCCCGGTCGCGGAGCGGATCCTCGCCGGCACGGACAGCGCGGAGATGATCGACGCCTTCGAGCGATACCTTCTCCGCACCGACCCCGTTCCAGATCCCACGGGACGGGAGATCACAGCCCTGGTGGGCGACGCCCAGTGCAACCGCGACATCGTCCGAGCGGACGAGCTCGCCGCACATGCCGGCTGTAGCCTGCGCACCCTGCAACGTCTGTTCACCGAGTACGTCGGCATCGGCCCGAAGTGGGTGATCCAGCGATTCCGCATCCTCGACGCCGCCGGCGCCGCCCACTCGGGCGAGAGGATCGACTGGTCTGCGCTCGCCTACGAACTGGGGTTCAGCGACCAGGCTCACCTGACCCGCGTCTTCACTCACGTGGTCGGGACACCACCGGCTACCTATCAGCGCACGCATGGCCTGCTGTAGCGCGGCCGTTCAATTCCCGAAGCCGAGCCCCCGCTTCGCGAGTTCCTCCTCGAGGATTCGGATCGCCTTCGGTCCGACGCCGTGGATCTTCAACAGCTCCTTGGCGGTGACCGTCGTCAGTTGGTCGAAACGCGTATAGCCGTGGGATGCGAGCTCACGGCGGGAGACCTCCCCCATGCTCGCCGGAAACTCCGTCGGGCCAGTGGTGTCGGAAGACGACATGTCCGTCCCTTCCTACCCGTTGTGATCGGCGTGCAGATGGGCACGCTCCCCGTCGTGGTCGAAGATCGTGAGGATCTCCACGGGACCGTCGTGGGCGCCGATCGAGTGCGGAACCATGGTCGAGAACTCCGCTGCGGCACCCGCTTCGACAAGTATGGTTCGCTCACCGAGTTGCAGGCGGGCTGTCCCCGACAGCACCGTGAACCACTCATGGCCGGGGTGCACACTCACGTGCTCCGGGCCCGCGGGCCGATCGGTGGTGATGCGCATCTTCGCCACGGTCGCGCCATGGAGTGCGCGTTCGCGGGACAGGAGCCAGATCGTCAGGCCTCGCGCGTGTTCGGGCTGCGGGCGGATCACCACATCCTCGTCCTCGACGGACTCGACGAGCTGATCGAGCGTGGTGCCGAGGGCGCGCGCGATCGGGACCAGTTGGTCCAGGGCGATCCTGCGGTGGCCGGTTTCGATGCGGCTCAGGGTGGACGGACTGAGAAAGCAGCGCGCAGCGAGCACATCCAGGGACCAGCCGCGGGCCACCCGAAGGCCCCGGATGCGTTGACGGATCACGCTGTCCAACCCGAGTTCTTGCGTCATAGGCAAGAGTATATGCGCAAAGCGCAGGATGCACTTAGCCTGGAGCCATGACACAGCATTCTCATCACCACGCACGCCACCACGGCGGGCACACCGAGGACCACGGGGCAGCGCTGGCAGATCTACTGGACCTGGACGCCGAGGTCTTCGGCTCCTACCTGGACCCGGTGGCGGAGTGGGCCGGCCAACGCACCCGGGAGACCCCGCGCCGGGTCGTCGACGTGGGGGCGGGAACGGGCGTAGGCAGCCTGACTCTGGCTCGACGATTCCTCTCGGCCCAGGTGATCGCGATCGACAGGTCGGAGGCGATGCTCGAGCGCGTCCACACGGCCGCGCACCGGCAGGGCCTGGCCCGCCGATTGAGGGTCGTGCACGCCGATCTGGATGTCGCCTGGCCCGCAGTCGACGCGGCGGACGTCGTGTGGGCGGCCTCCTCGTTGCACGAGGTCGCCGATCCCGACCGGGTGCTCCGCGATATGTACGGCGCGCTGAACACCGACGGCGTGCTGGTGGTGGTCGAGATGGACGCGCTGCCGCGCCTCCTGCCGGACGACCTCGGCCTGGGCCGCCCGGGCCTGGAGTCGCGCTGCCACGAGGCCTTGGCGCGGTTGGACTGGAACTCGCATCCGAACTGGCGGGCACACGTGGAGCGTGCCGGTTTCGCGGATGTCGAGGAGCGCAGTTTCACCAGCGAGGCAACCCCGGCACCGCCGAGCACCGGACGCTACGCACAGACCTACCTGCGCCGCATTCGCTCCGCGCTCGACGGGCAACTTGCCGCCGACGACCGCGACACCCTCGATCGACTTCTCTCGGAAGGCAACCCCGACAATGTCCTGCACCGCGGGGACCTGACGGTCCGTGGCAGCCGGACCGTCTGGATTGCCCGGCGTCCCTGAATCCGCCGGACGGAGTCGAACTCCCCGACGCGGTCCTCGCCTTTGGGAACTGGTTCACGTGGAGGTGGCGAGTTGTGGCGGGATCCGACTACTCGGTGGGATTCGGGACGAACCAAGACTATTCGGTCTATTCTGCGGTTCCGTCTCGGACCGATTAACTAGACTGGTGAAGTGCCGAATCAGGAGAACGCCGAATTCGCAGGTAGCGAGCCGAAGGTGCCGTTTCCTAAGCCGGAACGCGACATCGATCTCTACCGCCGGGCGATCGCCACTCTCCAGGCCGCACTCCCCCACGGCTGGACTTTGACGTCCGGAAAGTCCCGCTCCCTCGCCGACGCACCGGAACGATTGCTGGTCGGCGCACCCAACGGCGAGGTGGCGTCCTTCTCCGTCATCCCCGCCCGAGGGGTGCTCGCGGGCGACGCCGCCCGGTTCGCCGACGGACTGTCCGGATCAGATCACGGATTCGTCTGCGCCCGTTACCTTTCCGAGCCGGTTCGTCGTCAACTCGACGCCAGGGGTTTCTCCTACGCCGATGCGACGGGCAACACCTCCCTCGCCGCGGACCGACCTGCGATCTGGGTGCGCGACCGAGGCGCGGATGCCGACCCGTGGCGGGGCCCCGGCCGTCCGGCCGCCCAGCTGACCGGCGATCCCGCCGCCCGGGTCGTGCGTGCCCTCGCCGATCATTCGGGCCAGCTGACGGTCCCCGAACTCGTCCGGCTGTCCGGCGCGTCCACCGGCGCGACCTATCGGGTGGTCGAAACCCTGGAGGAACGCGATCTGCTCGAACGACTCCCCCGCGGTCCCATCACCAGCGTCCGATGGCAGCAGATGCTGCGCGCCTGGAGCAGCGACTTCAGTTTCAAGGACTGCCCCACCGTCGGCTATTTCGCACACGAGGGTGTGCAGTCGTTCGTCGCGAAACTCGGGAAGGTCTCCGGTCACCTCTATGCGGTGACCGGGTCGGTTGCCGCAGCGGCGTTCGCCGAATACGCGCCGGCGCATCAGGTCCAGATCTACGCCGACCACGGCGAGGCGCTGGCCGGCGCACTCGAGCTACGCCCAGTCGATCAGGGCGCCAACGTCCTCGTCGCCACGCCCCGATCGGCTGCGGTCTTCGAGCGCACCCTCTTCCGCGACAACGTCCGCCTGGTCGCCCCCGCGCAGGCCTTCGCGGACCTTCTCGCCGGCACCGGTCGTCATCCGCAGGAGGCAGAGCACCTCCTCGACTGGATGACCGCGAACGTGCCCGAGTGGAGAACAGCCCTCGGCGCACCGACGGTTACCTGACCGACCGCTCGCCGCGGGCGGAAATGCCCGAATGTGCGCAACACGACCACGCCACGCCGCGCGTGATGGCGCGCACAACGGCACTCGGGTAGCAGGATGTACATCTTGCGGCCTCACCGAGGAGTCGGAACAGGCCTGACGGAAGTCGCAATCCGTTCGCAAAACGAATAGGGGTACTTGCATGTCCATGGGAGTCGGGCTCAGGATCGGCAGTGTCGTGTCCACCGCGGTGGTGGCGTCGAACGATCCAGGATCCCCGGATCCGGTGGTCATCGTCCGGGACACCGTCCTGCACATGTGCCCGGACGGCACGGCAATTCTCGGCGGATCGGCGCCGCACACGATCGGCGACACCCACACCGTGTCGGGGTTCCTTCCCCGCGTCGGCGATCCGGCCGGTGTCGCGGTAGGCGACGGATCGCGTTACCGCGCCGAAGACCTGGTCGCGGGCGCGATGCGATGCCTGCTCCGGGAGTGCGAACCTCTCCCCGACCACGGCGGCCGGACGGGCGGCGCCCCCGACATCATGGCCGCCTACCCCACCCGCTGGGATTCGGCCGCCGTCGCGGCGCTGCGTGACGCCCTGGACTACGCCGACATGTCCTACCTGTCCCTCGTCTCGGACGCCGAAGCCGCCGCAGCCTGGTTCGAATCCGAGATCGCGGAGCGTCCGGGGCAGTTGGTCGGCATCTATCACGTCGACGACACCGGCGCGACCGTCGCGCTGATTCGCTCGGGTGTCGAGGCAGGCAAGGCGTTCCGCTTCTCCGCGGGGGGCTCCCCCACCGCTCAGATCGCCACCGCGCTCGGTGCGTTCGGCTGGCTGCCCAGCAATCTCGATGCCGTGGTCGTCACGGGCGACGGCCTGATCGCGAGGGACTCCGCGGCCATCCACGGATTCGCGACCACGATCGGTGAGAAGTTCGGTGTGCGATGTGTCGTCGGCCCGGGTCCCGAGCAGACCGCAGCGCTCGGTGCCGCCATCCGCGCCGCCGGATTCAACCCGACCACCCACAGGGTCACCCCGATCGGCCTACCGCCGTCGTACGACGTCACCGAAGTGATCGACGCCGTCGTCGGCGAGCCGGTGCCCTCGACAACCCCGAGCCGGCCGGCCACGCGCACGCGCAACCCCGCGTCGGCCGCGGCGGTGGGTGCCTCCCCCGCGCGGCTGGGCGGAACAGCCGTCGCGACGCCGCCGGAACCTCGCGCAGTCGCGCAGACCGGGGACGAATCCACCGCCGACTCGACATCCCGGGCGTCCTGGCTCGTCGCCGCGGCCGTCGGGCTGGCTCTCGTGCTGGTGGCGATCGTCTTCGTGCTGTTCGTCCTCTGAATGCCTGCCTCCCTTCATCGGTGCAGCGGTGGGGTGAGGCGGGCGAATCGGGACTGTGAAACATCGGTGTCGCAGGGTGGTTCGAGGTGAGCCCGCTCCCCCGATTCGGACAATTACGGTGTTCCGTCAGGGCCCGATTCATAATCGACGTTGATGGCGCAGGTCGGCACGGCGTTCGCTCGACGGCTGCACGACCGCATAACCTGTCACGGTGAGTGAATCAGGCAGCGATCCAGGCCGGTCCCCGTCGGGGCTGCGTGCAGCGCGCCCGGCGGTCGCTCCCCCACTCCGGGACGACCGGTTGAAACTGTTCGCCTTCACCACGGCGGAGAAGCGCGCGGAGTACCTGTGGGTGCTGCGGGCCTTCGACCACGCCCGCGCCAACTACGTCGTCCTGCTCCACGCCGGCGACGTCGCCCGCATTCTGGACGGCCTCGCCGGCGACGATCCGGCCGGACAACTCGGCGCCGGAGACATCACTCCCCTGCTCGAACAACTGCACGTCTGGGAAGTGCTCGAACGCAGCTACGACGGAACACGCGCCGCGACGCTGGCCGAATACCGGAACCGGCACTTCGTCTACCAATTCAGCCAGGCCGGCTACCAGGTGTTCCGAGCCGTCGAGGACGCACTCGCGGCCCGGCTCGACGACGCGTCGCTGTCCCGGCTGGCGCTGCCCGACCTCCTCGCCGACATGAACGACCTCGCCGCGGCCAACCGCGCGGCCGACGACGACCTGGTGTACCGGAAACTCAATCGTCTCGATGCGACGCTGTCGGACATGGCCGGCCGCGCCGCCCAGTTCTATCTGACCCTGGGCGATCTCGTCCGCACCACGGAGATCACGCCGGAGACGTTCATGTCCCACAAGGACGCTCTCCTCACACACATGCGCGAGTTCAGCTCCGACCTCTCGCGCTACGCGCCGAAACTCGCGGCGGCGATCGCGCTCGTGGAGGACACCGGCGTCGAGACGATGGTGGCGCGGGCCGCCACCAGCGACGAGCGGGTGTTCCTCGGCGTCGAAGAGCGCGAAGCCGATTGGCGCGCACGGTGGGCGGGATTGACGCATTGGTTCGTCGGGAGCGAGGCCGGTCTCAGCGAGTCGGAACGCCTGCGCGAGGGCACGATGAGCGCCATCGCCGCCGTCCTGTCGCTGCTGCGCCGCGTCACCGAAACCCGCAAGGGTGGCGTCAGCAGGGAGAGCCAATTGCGCCACCTCGCAGGCTGGTTCGCCGCAACTCCGACGGAGGACGCCGCACATGCGCTGTTCCAAGCCGTGTTCGACCTCGGTCGTCCGCGCCACCTGTCGATGGTGCATCCGGACGCCGACATAATTCCCGACACGCGGTCGTGGTGGGAGGCCCAGCCCGTGGAGATCTCCCGCACGCTGGCCGAGACCGGACGTCCCCCGTCCCCCGGTCTGCCGGCGCGGGTGCAGCGCAACGAGGGCAGCGTGCGCCGCCTGCGGGAGGAACAACTGACCGCACAACGACTTCGCGCCGCCGCCGCCCAGTCGCTGGCCCGGGGCGGGGTCTACGAGCGGGTCCTCGACGAGGCCGAAACCGACGTGCTGCTGAGTCTGCTCAACGCGGCACTGACGGCGCGGGTACCGGTCAGCGGCCGCGTGAAGAGCAGCACAGGATCGGAGAACGGCGTGAAGCTGACCCTCAGCCCGCACAGTGAATCGACGGTGGTGCGCACCGCCCGAGGACGTCTGCACCTCAACGGACTGCAGGTGAGCGTTCGGTGAAGGCGCGGGAGATCTCGCCGCTCGCTCTCGATTCGTATCAGCGAGCCGCCCGCGTCATCCTGTCGAATCACCTGGTGACACAGACCTATCCGGATCGCATCGCACTCCCCCTGCTCCGCCGGTGGGCAACCGAACTACGCGACGACCTGATGACGCTCTTCGGGTACCGACTCGAAGTCACGGAGAAGACCGCCCGGCTGTTCACGGTGAGCGACCGACTCGACGCCGGCACGCCGGCCAAGACGGCCACCGACCGCACGTTCGACCGGTACCGCTACGCCTACCTCGCGTTGGCGCTGGCAGCGCTCGGCCGCGCCGGAAACCAGATCACCCTTTCCGAGCTCGCCGATCACGTGGCCGCCGACGCCGCACAGGTCGACGGTGTGGACCTGTCCACGGAACGCGCGTCCGACCGGGATGCGTTCGTCGACGCCGTCGGCTGGCTCGCCGCCCGCGGCGCGATCGCCCTCGCGGACGGTGACGCAGGAGGCTGGGCCGCCAATCCCGATGCGGGAGAGGCGCTCTACGACATCGACAGGTCCGTCGTCATCGCCCTCTTCCGGCCGCCGCGCGCACTGCAGCACCTCCGGTCCATCCGCGGACTGCTCGCCGGCACGGACTCGGTGACCGAGGACTACACCTCGGAGTTCGGGACGGCCCGGCCAATCGACGTGAAGGAGACGGCGCGACGGGTCCGCCGCGCTCTCGTCGAACGGCCCGTCGTCTACGCCGCCGACCTGGACGATGACGAGCTCGTGCAACTCGCACTCCCCCGCACCGCAACCGATGTCGAGTTGCTCACCGGACTGGTCGCGGAGCGGCGTGAGGAGGGCGTCGCGATGATCGACTCCTCCGGACGTCTCTCCGACATCCGGTTCCCCGGGACGGGAACGGTCGCGCAGGTCGCGCTCCTGCTCGCCGGGGAGATCGCCGATCGCGTACTGGATCCGGATGCCCCGGAGACGGCCCGGATGCCGCTGCCGCGTGGCCGGTTCGACGACCTGATCGAACAGGTCGACAGCGCCATTCCGCAGTCCGGGATCTTCGACAGCCTCGCCGGCCACGACGGATTCGAACCCGCGGACCCCGCCCCCGCGGACCGGCTGTTCCCGGTCGTCGAGGACGAGTGGATCGCCGGCACCGTCCGGACACTGACCGAACGATTCGGGCGCACGTTCGCCGCCGGGTGGCAGGCCGACCCGGACGGTCTGGGACGCGCGGCGCTGACGCTACTCGAGCGGCTACGCCTCACCGCGGCAGTACCGGGCGGCGTGCTCGCACTCCCGGCGCTCGCCCGCTATCGGGGTGTAGTGGTCACGATCCGCGACCGCACACCCGAGATCGACCTGTTCCAGAGCTCAGCGAACGACAGCGAGGAAATCACAGCATGACGAGTGCGCGTTTCCGGCCCACCCGCGCCGGGATCATCAACCTCTGGGACTACCGCGATCAGGAGTTCTCCTTCGCCGACGGTCGCCTCGTTCTCCGCGGTCCCAACGGTTCCGGTAAGACCAAGGCCCTCGAAGTGCTGTTCCCGTTCGTCTTCGACGGCAGGATCGAACCCCGGCGGCTCAATCCGTTCGCCGGCGAGGAACGCACCATGAAGTCGAACCTCCTGTACCGCGGGCAGGAGAGCGCGTACTCGTACGTCTGGATGGAGTTCTGCCGCGGCGCGAAGGACGACCCCGAGGCCGTCACCGTGGGCATCGGCATGCGCGCCTCCCGCACCAACGACAAGGTCACACGCTGGTACTTCGTCGCCGACGGTCGCGTCGGCGTCGACTTCTCCCTGCTCGGCAGCGACGACCGTCCGCTCACGAAGAAGCAACTGGGCGAACAGATCGGCACCGACTCCATCACCGACAGGCCGCTCGACTACCGCGCCGCCATCGACGCCCGGATGTTCGGGCTCGGCGTCCAGCGCTACGACCAGCTGATCAACCTCATCCTCACGCTCCGGCGGCCCCAGCTCGCGAAGAACCTCGACCCCAAGGGACTGTCGCAGGCACTCACCGACGGTCTGCGACCGCTCGACGAGCAACTGGTCCTCGAGGCCGCCCGCTCGTTCAGCGACATGGAGGAAGTCGGCCGGGCGCTCGAGGGGCTGGCCGCGGCGGACCAGGCAGCGCAGAGCTTCGTCGGCGTGTACGCGAAATACCTTCGCCAGCAGGCGCGTACGGACGTCGATCACCTCGCGACCCGGCTCGAGGCCGTCCGATCCGGCATCGCCACTCTCCACGCCGCGGCCGGCGACCGGGCGCGCAGCCAGGAGAGCCGAGCGGCCGCCGAGGAACGCTTCACCGCCGCCGAACGCGCACTCGACCAGGCCAACGCCACCCTGGACGCGCTGAAGCGGTCGACGGCATACGAGGGACGGACGCAACTCGACGACCTCGCGCAAGCCGTCTCGACGCTCGAGAAATCGACCGAACTGCAAGCCGAGAAGGCACGCAAGGCCAAGGCGACCCTCGAACAGCGAGCCGAGGAACACGACAAGGCCGGCGACGCCGTTGCCCGCGCCGTCGAGGCACTCACCCACGCCGAAGACGAACTTCACCTCGCCGCCGAGGACGCGGGAATCACCTGGACCGCACTCCCCGAGAATGCGCGCACCGACCAGCTGACCGCTGCGCTGCGCGGACACGCCGAGGAGCGCGACGGTGACATCCGCGCGGTCCGCGCCGCACTCGCCACCGTCGAGAAGGCGGTCACCGAACGGACCCGCGCCGACGAGGCGGCACGCCGCGGCCAGGAGCAACTCGACACCGCGAAGGTGGCCGTTCTCGAAGCCGAGACCGCGGTCGAATCGGCCCGCAGCCGCTGCGCCACCGAACTCCGATCCTGGTGGACGGAACAATCGCCCCTCTACGCCGAGATCGACGCGCCCGCTTCACTGTTCGACGCCCTGGACACCACCCTCGGCCGGATCGGCGACGACGACGCCGCCACCCTGTCGGAGACGTTGACCGAACAGACCACGGACGCCGTCGACGCGCTCCGGCTGCGTCGTCAGCAGTACGACCGCGACGTCGCCGCCGCCGAGGAGGCGATCGCCGAACACGAATCGGCCCGCGCGGCCATCGAATCCGAGCACGACGACGCCCCGCCGCTCTCGGCCGCCCGGCAGGATGCCCGTTCCCGGCTGACCGGTGCACCGCTGTGGCGGCTCGTCCGCTTCGCCGACAGTGTCGACGCCACCGCGGCGGCGGGAATCGAGGCCGCACTGGAGGCCGCGAATCTCCTCGACGGCTGGGTGACCGTCGACGACGCGCTCCCCGACGTCCAATCCGAACAGTTCCTCGTGGCCCTTCCGGCCGAGGATCGGCCCACCGGCAAGTCCGTCGCGGACATTCTCGAGGTCGAGCAGGACACGGGTGTTCCCGACGATCGCGTGCGCGGGATCCTCGAATCCATCGCCCTCGAATCCCTCGACCTGTCCGAAGGTCCGGTGGGTGTCGCCGAAGACGGTGCGTACCGGCAGGGAATCCAGCGGGGACGCCGCACGAAATCGGACGCGGAGTACATCGGAACCACCGCACGGGCCCGCAGGCGCGCCGCCCGGATCACCGAACTCGACAGCACTCTCGAGGAAACCCGGGCGACCCTCGACAAAACCCGGGCGTCCGCGGATGCGGCGGAGGCGCTGCTGACGCGGACGACCGCGGCGGCGCAGGCCCTGCCCCGCACCGGATCGATCCTCACGGCGCTGAAGAAGGTCACCGAATCCGCCGGCGCGCTCCGCAGCCGCTCCGACACGGCGACAGCAGTCGGTCGCGAACTCGACCAGGCCATCGCCGACCTGTCCGCGAAGGAGAAACAGCTCCGGGCCACCGCGTCCACGCATCGGACTCCCCACGTCGCCCGCGAGATCGACTCGCTCGCCGCGGCCGTCCGGCATTTCGAGAAACAGGGCGAGATGGTGCAACGGTGCAGGCGCGAACACGCCAAAGAGGTGGAGCACACTCGCGAGTCCGAGGACCGACTGCACGAGGCGCGCGGCAACGCGGAGGAGTTCGCGGAAGAAGGTGCCATCGCCGAAGAGGTTCTCGCGCAACAGATCCAACGTCTCGAGACACTGCGCGACACGCTGGGTGCGGGGGCCGAGCAGTTGGACCGGCAGCTCGAGGAGGCGCACGCTCGGATCGAAGCGTGCAAGAAGGAGCAGCGCGACGCCCGCAAGACGGACAAGGACGCGGGTGAGGCCATCGGCAAGGCCGAGGGCGCGTACAACACCGCCGTTCAGACGCTCCGGCTGGCGCTGACGGAAACGCGCGCCGACGCCGCCCGCCTCGCGCCGTATGCCCGGCGGGACCTGCTCGAACTCCTCGGCGTGGACGGCGGCCACACCTGGCCGGCGAGCTCGGCGGCGTGGATGAGTGCCGAACAGCTGGTGTATCGCATCCAGAACGCCGAAGACGACACGCCGATCCTGCCGCCCGAAGTGGACGCACTGTTCCGCGCGCTGGACGGCGCCACCGAATCGGTGCAGGTGAGCGACTCGGCCCGCAAGGCGACGCGCACCGCGCTCACCACCGCGCTGCAGGACTTCGACGCACAGCTGGCGGCCGCCGGCCAGGACTACCGCCTGCAGTGGGACGCCCCCGACGGCGTGACCGTGGTGCAGGTGCAGGACGACGAGGGCTACTCGTCGATCGGCGAGTTCGCCGCCCGCATCGCGTCCGCTCGCTCCGATCAGGAATTGCTGCTCACCGAATCCGAGCGTCGCATCCTGGAGGACGCGCTGCTCACGGGTCTCGCACAGCAGATCCACGAACGGACCGTCGACGCCCGCGAACTCATCGCCCGGATGGGCACCGAGATGCGGGAGCGGCGGATGTCGTCCGGCAACACCATCGGCGTCCACTGGGTGCTCGCTGACAACCTCGACGACAGCGCGAAGGCGATCTCCAAACTGCTCGAGCGCGACACCTCGGCGCTGGGCCCGGACGAGCTCGCCACGATGCGCGCCCACTTCGCCCACCAGATCAGGACCGCCCGCGCCGCCCACCCGGAGCGTTCGTACCCGGAGATCCTGGCGTCCGCCCTCGACTACCGGCGGTGGCGGGTGTTCTCGTTCACCCTGATCAGCGGCAACGGCAACGAGGACCGGCTGACAGTCGCCCGGCACAGCGCACTCTCCGGGGGTGAGCAGTCCGTCTCGCTGCACCTGCCGTTGTTCGCCGCAGCGCACGTCATGCTCGATTCGGCCGACCCCCATGCGCCGCGACTGCTGGCGCTGGACGAGGCGTTCGCCGGCGTCGACGACAACGGCCGGGCCGAACTGCTCGGCCTCAGCGTGCAATTCGACCTCGACCTGTTCATGACCGGGTTCGACCTGTGGATCACGTACGGCGGCGTGCCGGGCTGTGCGCACTACGATCTGGCGCACTCGACAGCCGAGCAGAGCGTCAGCGCCACGCTCCTCGTGTGGTCGGATGGCGAACTGCTCGCCGAACATGACGGCACCGACCTGGCGCAGGCGCTCGGTTCGCCCCTGCGCCGGCGCGTCCCGACGCCCGCGGAGGGTGCCTTCGAGTTCGCCTGACCCGTGAGTACTTGTTAACCGCCCGCGGTTAACAAGTACTCACGGGCGCTGAAGGCGCACACCGAGGAGGGCGTCCACGGCGGCGGCGAATTCGCCCGGCGCGGTCGTGTCCGAGCCACCGTTGTCGAGGGCGCGACGGGCCCAGCCGTCGAGGGCGTCGAGTGCCTTCGGGGCGTCGAGATCGTCCGCGAGATGCTGGCGCAGCCGGGCGATCGTGTCGGTGGCCGACTGTGCCGAATCGAGTGCGGCGGCGTCCTTCCACAGCTTCAGCCGGGTGTGGGCGTCGGCGAGAACCTGCTCGGTCCACGGGCGGTCCTGCCGGTAGTGCCCGGACAGCAGTCCGAGGCGGATGGCGGCCGGGTCGACACCCTCGCCGCGCAGCTTCGACACGAACACGAGGTTGCCGCGGCTCTTCGACATCTTCTCGCCGTCGAGACCGATCATGCCGGTGTGCACGTAGTGGCGGGCGAAGCGACGGTCGCCCGTGGCCGACTCGGCGTGCGCTGCGGAGTACTCGTGGTGCGGGAAGATCAGGTCGCTGCCGCCGCCCTGCACGTCGAAACCCGATCCGATGCGGTTGAGGGCGATGGCCGAACACTCGATGTGCCAGCCGGGGCGCCCGGGGCCGAACGGCGACGGCCAGGACGGCTCGCCCGGCCGGACCGCACGCCACACCAGGGCGTCGAGGGGATCCTCCTTGCCGGGGCGGTCGGGGTCGCCGCCGCGCTCGGCGAAGAACTTGTCCATCGTCTCGCGGTCGTAGCCGGACTCGTACCCGAACTGCTCCGTCGCTTTGGCACGGAAGTACACGTCGGGGAATTCGGGATCGTCGACGACGTACGCGGCGCCGGACGCGACGAACTTCTCGACCATCTCGATCACCTCGCCGATCGACTCCACCGCGCCGATGTAGTCGCGCGGGGGCAGCACCCGGAGGGCTTCCATATCTTCGCGGAACAGCGCTGTCTCGCGCATGCCGAGGACGACCCAGTCCTCACCGTCGCGGTTGGCGCGCTCGAACAGCGGGTCGTCGACGTCGGTGACGTTCTGGACGTAGTGCACGTCGTGCCCGGCGTCACGCCAGATCCGGTTCACCAGATCGAACGTCAGGTATGTGGCCGCGTGACCGAGGTGGGTGGCGTCATAGGGGGTGATACCGCACACGTACATCGTGGCCGTGCGCCCGGGAGTGACGGGGCGAACCTGCCGGTCAGCGGTGTCGAACAACCGCAGCGGAGGCCCCTGGCCTGGAACGGACGGGACAGCGGTTTCGGACCAAGACTGCATGACAGCGAGCCTAGTGGACCCGTGTTTCCGCCTCGGAGGGAGCCGCCGCCCACAGGGCCCCGAACGGGTCCGTCAGAACGCGGGCCACGGGATGGGCCGGTGACCGTTCGGCCGGGGCATCACGGGCGCCGCGAGGAGATCCACGGCACGCTCGTACAGCGCGGCGACCTCGCCGGACGTGATGTGCTCACCGAGCCGCGCACCGAAGTCACCCTCGAGCGAGGAGATCAGTTCGGCGATGTCGACGACGAGGGCGCCCGGCACCTCCGTACCGGCCCACCCCCACAACACGGTCCGCAGCTTGTTCTCCGTGTGCAGGCAAATGCCGTGGTCGACGCCGTAGACGGAACCGTCGAGCCCCTCGAGCGCGTGGCCACCCTTGCGGTCGGCGTTGTTGATCAGCACGTCGAGGACCGCCATCCGCTGCAGCCGCGGGTCGTCTGCATGGATGAGCGCGACCGGTTCGCCGTCCATGTCGGTGGCGCGCAAAATCTCGAACCACCCCTCGGGGACGGCGTCGGGGGCGCAGAGGTCGACCAGGTCGAGACCGCCGGTGTCGTCGGCGTGCCGGTCGGGGGTGTCGACCCACCGCTGCACCATCCCCGGGCCGAACGGACCGTCCCGCAGGAGAGTGCGGGGAATCACACCCCACCCGAGCTGCTCGGACACGAGATACGACGCGTATTCACGCCCGGCGAGTGTGCCGTCCGGGAAGTCCCACAACGGACGCTCCCCGCGGACCGGCTTGTACACGCAGCGGACGGTGTTCTCACCGTCGACCGCGTCGCACACCAAGGTGGCGTTACTGGCGTGGGTGATCTGGCCGATGAGGGTCAGCTCGCCGGACTCCAGAGGATCGGACTCCTCGGCAGGCAACAACCGTCAGTCCTCCTCGTCCATCTCCGGGGTGAGGCCGAAGCTCTGGCCGCGGCGGTACCCGTTGGTCCGGATGCAGATGTGTCCCTCCGGGGCCAGCGGCTCACCGCACAGCGGGCACGGCGCGCGACCGGCGGCGATGACCCGTTCGGACCGCAACGAGAAGTCCCGCGCCTGCAACGGGGTGAGGAAGACGCGCACGGCGTCCGGTCCGTCCTCGGAGTCGTCGAGAACGACGGACTCGTCGAACTCCGTCTCGCTGACGGCGAGCAGTTCCACCACGACGGCTCCGGCGTCCGCGTCCCAGCCCAGGCCCATCGTGCCGACCCGGAACTCGGCGTCGATCGGGGTGACGAGGGGGCTCGCGTCGCCGAGTTCGGCCCCCTCCGGGGGAACCTCCGTCCCGAACCGGCGGTGCACTTCCTCGAGGAGGAGTCCCATCCGGTCGGCCAGAACCTGAACCTGCTGTTTCTCCAGCAGGACGCTGATCACTCGCGCCTCGTGTACTGCCTGGAGATAGAACGACCTGTCGCCGGGCTCACCCACCGTCCCGGCAATGAATCGGTCAGGAGTGCGGAATACGTGAATTGCGCGTGACATTGCACCTCCTTCAGCTGGAGCCGGGCCCTACTGCGGCGCTGCCCACTCGTTGTTCCGTCTCGGACTGTTCCTCGCAGCATGTTGCGTTCATTATCCGTCAATCGTCACCGGCGGGGTCCGCCTAATCGACACCGGCGGGGTCCGCCTAATCGTCACAGGCGGACCTCCCCGCCGGGCACCGATCCGGATACTTCGGCCCGGGCGCCGTCACCGGACACCGGTGGCGTGTTCACTCCCGATAGGTCGGCTCCGGTGTCGTTCATCTTCAGCACGTACGGACGGGTGGAGGTGTACCGGACGACACTGATCGAGGCCGGCTCCGCGACGATTCTCTGGAATCCGTCGAGGTGCGCGCCGAGGGCGTCCGCGAGGACCGACTTGATGACGTCACCGTGCGAGCACGCCACCCACACGACGTCCCGGCCGTGCAGTTCCGCGAGTCGCGCGTCGTGCTCCCGGACCGCGGCGACGGCCCGGGCCTGGACCTGCGCCAGACCTTCCCCTCCCGGGAACACCGCGGCGGACGCGTGCTGCTGCACGACCTTCCACAGCGGTTCCTCGAGCAGGACCTTCAGCTCACGACCCGTCCACTCGCCGTAGTCGACCTCGACCAGCCGATGTTCCACCACCGGGGTCAGGCCCCGTGCGCGGGCGAGCGGTTCCACGGTCTGCTCGCACCGCACGAGCGGCGAATGCACGATCTCCTCGATCACCACGTCCGCGAGCCGGGACACGATGGCCTGCGCCTGCTCGCGGCCGCGGTCGTCGAGTTCGACTCCCGGTGACCGGCCGGCAAGCGTGTGTGCAGTGTTCGAGGTCGACCGCCCGTGGCGCAGCAGCACAACTGTCATTGGCCCAGCCTAGTGTCGTGCACTCCCCGGCCGCCCGATCTCAGGTGGCCGACACGACGCCGGTCGCGAGAAGCGACAGGACGACCACGCCGAGGATGATGCGGTAGCCGACGAACCAGTACATCGAGTGGTCGACGACGAAACGCAGCAGCCATGCGATCGACGCGTAGCCGATGGCGAACGCGATCACGGTCGCGACGAGGAGTTGCGGGCCGCTCGCGTTGAGACCCTCACCGGCCGGTTCGAACGCGTCCGGCAGGCTGAACAGCCCGGACGCGACGACCGCGGGGATGGCGAGCAGGAAGGAGTAACGCGCCGCGGCTTCGCGGGTGAGTCCGAGGAAAAGGCCGGCGCTGATCGTGCCGCCCGACCGCGAGACGCCCGGGATCAGGGCGAGCGCCTGGGCCGAACCCATGATGATGCCGTCCTTGGCGCGCAGGTCCTCGACGGGACGCACCTTCCGCCCGTAGTACTCGGCCGCCGCGATGACGAATGCGAACACGATCAGCATGGTGGCGATCAGCCACAGGTTGCGGGCACCGGTGCGGATCTGGTCCTTGAACAGGAAGCCGAGCACACCGACCGGGATCGTGCCGATGATCACATACCAGCCCATCCGGTAATCGAGGTCACCGCGATGCTCGGGATGGAACAGTCCCCGGAACCACGCGGCGATGATCCGCCCGATGTCGCGGGCGAAGTAGATCAGCACCGCAGCTTCCGTGCCGAGCTGGGTGACGGCGGTGAAGGATGCACCGGCGTCGTCACCGAAGAAGACCTCCGACACGATCCGGAGATGGCCGGACGAGGAGATCGGCAGGAACTCGGTCAATCCCTGGACCGCACCGAGGACAATCGCCTGGAGCCAGGACATCGCCTCGCCCATCACTCACCGGTCCCGAGGTCGAATGTGCCGCTCTGACGCCAATTTCCCATGTCGCGTTCGTAATTCACCGGCGCCACGGTACCGGGGAGGGCGACCTCCGGCAGAATCCGGCGTGGCAGGACCCCCGCCGTGCGATACCCCACTACTCTGCACCTGTGGTGGCCGGTCCCGGGGGGCACCAGCATCTTCGGGGGCGAAGCCCGGGTTGCAGCTACGGTACGAGACGCAGGCGGTTATGGAACAGAGATCGGTCGGAGCAAGCGGGTTACGAGTGTCACGACTCGGCCTGGGCACGCTCACCTGGGGTCGGGACACGGACGGCGACGAGGCCGCGGCGCAGATCGCGGCGTTCGTCGATGCGGGCGGAACGCTCGTCGACACGTCGCCCGCGTACGGCGACGGTGTGGCGCAGCGGATCCTGGCGGAACTGCTCGACGACGTGGTGCCGCGAACGGAACTCGTCCTGAGCTCGAGTTCCGGGATCAACCCGTCGGGTCCGTCGCGGATCGACTGCTCGCGACGGGGTCTCGTCGCCCAGCTCGACGCCACCCTGCGCGAACTCGGCACCGACTACCTGGACATGTGGCAGGTCGCCACCTGGGATCCGTTCACGCCGGTCGACGAGGTCGCCGCCACACTCGATTTCGCGGTGGCGACCGGCCGGGTCCGGTATGTCGGGGCTCGGGGTTACCTCGGGTGGCAGCTGGCCACCGCGGCAGGCGCGTCGCGGGGCACCACGCTCGTCGCCACCCAGGTGGAGTACTCGCTGCTCGCCCGCGGCGTCGAGGAAGAACTCGTTCCGGCCGCGGCGCATCACGGCATCGGTGTGTTCGCGGCGGTGCCGCTCGCCCGCGGGGTCCTGACCGGCAAATACCGTAACGGCATCCCCGTCGATTCACGTGGTGCCGACGACGCGCACGCGCAGGACGTCCAGAGTTACCTCACCGACTCCTCCGTCCGAGTGGTCGACGCGGTCGTGACCGCGGCCGACGGCCTCGGCACGTCCCCGCTGGCCGTCGCGCTCGCGTGGGCGCGCGACCGTCCGGGTGTCGCGAGCGCGGTCGTGGGGGCCAGGGACATCGCACAGCTGACCGGTGTGCTCGTCGCCGAGGAACTGGAGTTGCCTGCCGCGATCGCGGCGGCGCTGGACGACGTCAGCGCCTAGCGTGTGCAGCAGCCGACGGACGTGCACCTGCAGTTCACGTGCAGGGCAGGCTAACCTGGTGCCCACCGGCCGACGCCCGTAGATCTGCAGGAGAGTCCATGACCACGCTGAACGAGGCCGACGCGGCCGATCGCCGAACCGTCGGCTTCGCCGAGCGCATCAAGGCCGGGACGAACGCCGCACACCGGGAGACCGAACAGTCCCGTTTCGTCGGGGCCCTCCTCGCCGGTGAACTCACCTCGGACGGCTACGCCGAACTGCTCGCGCAGACGTATCTCGTCTACCGCGAACTCGAGGACGCCGGGCGCACCCACACCGGCAACCCCGTCGCCTCGCCGTTTCTCCACGACGAACTGCTGCGGGTTCCGTCGCTGGAAGCGGATCTCAAGTTCCTGCGCGGGCCGTCGTGGCGCGAGACGGTGTCCGCGCTGCCCGCCACCACCCGCTACGTGGAGCGGCTTCGCGAGGTGGCGTACGAGTGGCCCGCCGGTTTCGTTGCGCACCACTACATCCGGTACATGGGAGACCTGTCGGGTGGGCAGATCATCCGGCGCATGCTCGAGCGCGCCTACGGGTACACCACCGACGGCCTGCAGTTCTACATCTTCGACGAGATCCCGAAACCGAAGGTGTTCAAAAACACCTACCGCGCGAAACTCGACGCCGCGCCCCTGTCTCCGGAGGACCAGCAACGGGTGATCGACGAGGTCAACCTCGCCTACCGTCTCAACGGCGACCTGTTCGCCGCCCTCGAAGCGGACATCGACCGGTACCTCGCACGATGAGATCGGTGTTCCGGACCCGCACGGACAGGTCGCCGTTCGCCGTCCTCGTCCTGCTTCTCGTGTCCGCGGTGGGGGTGTCGGCGTGCACTTCCGGCGCCGGTGACAGCGCCGGCGGCACCGGCGGTGCGCGCACGGCGGTCCTCGACGACCTGGATCCCGAACCTCTCGCGTCCCCCGCCACGCCGATGCTGCCCGTCACGGTCCGCGGTTTCGACGGGGCGGACGTGACGATCACGGACGCGAGCCGGATCGTGACCGCGGACCGCTACGGAACGCTCACCGAGACGGTCTTCGCGCTCGGACTCGGCGACAACGTGGTGGGCCGGGACATCGCCTCCGAGTTCCCGGCCGCACAGGACGTGCCGGTGGTGACACCGGGCGGGCAGTCCCTCAACGCCGAGGCCATCCTCGACCTGGCGCCGACGGTGATCCTCACCGACACCAGCATCGGACCGCAGGCCGTGCAGGATCAGCTGCGGGCAGCCGGTATTCCGGTCGTCTATTTCGATCCGACGCGGACCCTCGAGGGCGTGCCCGCTCAGATCACGGCGGTGGCGAACGCGCTCGGCGTGCCCGAGCAGGGCCGCGAACTCGCGGCCCGCACCGAGACCGAGATCGCGGCCGCCCGGAGTCGCGCCCCCCAGGGCGACGATCCCCTGAAGATCGCATTCCTCTATCTGCGTGGCACCGCGATCACCATGATCGGCGGCCCGGGCTCGGGTGCCGACTCGCTGATCGACGCGCTCGGCGCCGTCGACGCCGGCACCGCATCGGGCATCACGCAGCAGTTCGCGCCGATCACCAGTGAGGCTCTCATCGCCGCCGCTCCCGACGTCCTCCTGATGATGACGGGCGGGCTCGAATCGATCGGCGGCATCGAGGGACTGGAGAAGATCCCCGGGGTTGCGCAGACTCCGGCGGGCAAGAACCAGCGCGTCGTCGACATGCAGGACGGGGTGCTGCTCAGCTTCGGCCCGAACACGGGCCGTGTTCTCGGCGCGTTGGCCGACGCCGTCTACCCGACCGACAATCCATGACCGTCGAGGACCTCCACGCTCCGGGTAAGCCTTCCTCACGCACTCGAACCGGTGCCGTCCTCGGCGGTCTGCTGATCGCCCTTGCCGTCGCCGCCGTCTTCTCGGCCTGCATCGGACAGGTGCCGACCGGACCCGGAGAGGTTCTCGGCAGCATCCTGCACCGCATCGGACTGGATCTCGGACCGATGCCTGCGCACCCCAGCGGCGAGGTGACGCTCTGGGAGGTCCGGTTCCCGCGCGTGGTCCTCGCCATCCTGGTCGGGGCGGCGCTCGGATGCGCGGGTGCGCTGCTGCAGGGTGTGTTCGCGAACCCGCTCGCCGAACCCGGTGTCATCGGGGTGTCCGCCGGCGCCGCGGTCGGCGCCAGCGCCGCCATCGTGGTCGGCGGCGCGTTCGCGGCCGGGTGGACGGTGGCCGCGGCCGCATTCGTCGCCGGACTGATCACCACCGTCGCCGTCTACGTCCTCGCCCGGCACGAGGGCCGCACCGAGGTCGTCACCCTCGTCCTCACCGGTGTCGCGGTCAACGCGTTCGCCGGCGGCCTCATCGCCTTCTTCACGTTCATCGCATCCCCGGCCGCCCGCGATCAGATCGTCTTCTGGCAACTGGGCAGCCTCAACGGGGCCACCTGGAACGCCGTCGCGGTGGTGGCACCGATGACCGTCGCCGGGATCGCCGCCACGATGATGATCGCCGGGAAACTCGACCTGCTGTCCCTCGGCGAGAGCGCGGCCCGGCACCTCGGCCTCGACGTCGAGCGGCTGCGTCAGCTCGCCGTGCTGATCGTCGCCCTGCTCGTCTCGTCCAGCGTCGCCTTCACCGGCATCATCCTGTTCGTCGGACTGGTCGTCCCGCACCTGATGCGCATCGCCGTCGGGCCCGGCCACCGGGCCCTGATTCCGGCGAGCGCGCTGTGCGGCTCGCTCGTGCTGCTGCTCGCCGACCTCGGCGCCCGGTCACTCGTGGCGAACGCGGACCTCCCGCTCGGCATGCTGACAGCCCTTGTCGGCGGGCCGTTCTTCTTCTGGTTGCTGCGCCGCACCCGGGCCAGTCAGGGCGGGTGGGCATGAGTCCGTCATTCCACCCGCTCCGCACCCGAGTCGGCGAGGCCATCGAGCAGAGCCTGTTCCGACGGACCGACCCGGTGCCCCCTCCGCGCCCCTCGGGGGCCGTGACGCTGCGGGCGGACGGCATCGCGGTCACCCGCGGGGGCAGGCCGGTGCTCGACGACGTGTCCGTGGACGTGCGGATCGGCGAGGTCCTCGTCCTCGTCGGCCCCAACGGGGCAGGCAAGTCGACCCTCCTCGCGGCGCTGTCGGGCGATCAGTACGTGCACGCGGGCACCGTGCACCTCGACGACCGGGATCTCGGCGAGTGGACGGCGCTCGAGATGGCCCAGCGCCGGGCGGTCCTCCCCCAGCAGAACACGGTCGGATTCTCGTTCACCGCGCGTCAGGTGATCACGATGGGCCGCTCACCGTGGGCACGCACGCCCCGCTCCGACGACGACGCCGCCGCGATCGCCGAGGCCATGCGGATCTGCGACGTCGTGGCGTTCGCCGACCGGCCGTTCACCGCGCTGTCGGGTGGCGAACGTGCGCGGGCGGCTCTGGCGCGGGTGCTGGCGCAGCGCACCGAGACGATCCTGCTCGACGAGCCCACCGCCGCCCTCGACCTCGGCCACCAGGAGACCGTGATGCGTCTCGCCCGCTCCCGCGCGGAGCAGGGCACCGCGGTGGTGGTCGTCCTCCACGACCTCGCGCTCGCCGCCGCGTACGCGGACCGGATCGTGGTCCTCGAGCAGGGCCGCGTCGCCGCCGACGGCCCTCCCGCCGACGTCCTGTCCGAGGACTTGCTGACCCGGGTGTACGGGCACCCCGTCGAGGTCATCGCGCACCCGGTGACCGGTGCGACCCTCGTCCTCCCCCGCCGCGATCACCGCTAGACCGCGGGGTCACAGTCCGTCGATGACAGCCCCGAGACGGCTGAGGACCGCCCGCACGGTGATCCCGTCCTCCGGCGGCCCCGCCACCTGGGAATCGGGATCGGACACGGCATCTCTCACGACGGCGACGATGCTGCGTTCATCGGTCAGGTCGATCTCCCGGACCGAGCGCCGCGCCGACGCCACGATGTCTTCCGGAGCCGGAACCTCGGTTTCGACGTCGGCGCGGTAGACCTCGACGTGCATCGTGCTCTTGCGCACCCGGAATGCGTAGGAGTTACCTTCTGCGGTCCGGCCGAAGCCGTGTGCGTGCGGTCCGACCGAGATGTCTTCGACGGTGAACGTCGGTGTTTCGGGAATTTCCACGGTCTTCTCCTCGATGACCTGGGCCGGCGGTCGGGAAACCGCCGGGCGCGGGGTCGATGTTTCTCACGGTATCGCCTCGGCACCCGCTCGGCACCGACCGCTTTCGTGGGCGTTTCGCGGATCAGGGATGCTTGTGGGTAGTTGTGCAGGTGTAGGTCGATGAGAGAACCCCGAGGAGCAGCACATGGGTAGACCGGGAGCGCGCGTCGTCGCCTCGTGTATCGGAGCGGCATTTCTACTGGTCACGGGCTGTTCGTCGAACTCCGACGAGGATCAGGCGATCACGATCGCGCCCGCGAGTGCCGCGCAGTCCCCGGGCCAGACCACCTCACCCGCCGGTGTCGTCCACCCCGTCGGCCTGCCGATCGAGTCCACCACATTCGACCCCGAGACCCGCACAACCGTGGTCCTGGGAGGCGAAGGCAACCAGATCCTGCTGTTCCCGGCCGGGGATTTCACGGCGGCTCCGCGGGTGATTCCGCTGGACGACACCGTCGCCCAGGTCTCCCTCGCCCCCGGTGGTGTAGCGCTCCTCGCCATGAACACGCAGGTAGGACGGCTCGACCTGCGAACGGGCGAGGTGACGTTCGTACCGGCCGACGGCGACGTCCGTTCGGTGGCCCAACTGCCCGACGGGCGGCTGGCGATGGGCCTGGGCAATGGCGAGATTCACATCGTGAACACCGCGACGAACGAGTCACAGGTGATCGGCGGCCTCACGTCCGTCGACGGGCTTGCCGTCGTCGGCGACTCGCTCACCGCTCTCGACCGTGGTCAGACGTCCGTCACCGCCATCGACGTCCCCGGTGCCGCGCTCGGCGTCGCGCTGCGCGCCGGTGAAGGCGCGACGCAGCTCACGACCGATCACTACGGACGAATCCTCGTCACCGACACCACCGGCGACGAACTGCTCGCCTACACCACCGACACCCTGATGCTCCGCCAGCGGTTCCCCGCCGGGCTCGCGCCGTACGCCGTCGCCTACGACGACACCGCCGACCGGGCGTGGGTCACGCTGACCGAGACCAACGAAGTGGTCGGATTCGACCTGTCGAGCGGTGTCGGCGTGGAAACGGCACGGTATCCCACCGTCCGGCAGCCGAACTCTGTCACTGTGGATACCGTGAACGGTGACCTCCTGATCGGTTCCGCGACGGGAGACGGCCTGCAGCAGATCCCGACGAGGAGTTCGTAGATGGCATCGCATTCACGTCGACTCCCCTCCGGGTGGGAGATCGAATCCGAGGACTTCGAGTACGTGCCGCTCCGGCTGCCACCCGACGTCACCCGCATCAGCGCTTCGATGAGGTTGGCCATCCAGGCGGAGTTCGGTGGCTGGGAGCTGTCCCGAGTCCGCCTGTACTCCGACGGAAGCCGCCGTGTGCTGCTCAAACGAAGGAAAACCGCTCACCATGTCCCCGACCCCGCAATCTAGGGAGACCTCCTTGTACCACCTGCTCTTACGGGTGATGTTCCGCGTTCCGCCGGAGCGGATTCATCATCTGGCCTTCGCTGCGATGCGCCTGGTCACGCGGTTCTCGCCGCTGCGTCAGCTCGTCGGCAAGGTTCTCGTCGTGGACGATCCGGTACTGCAGAACACCGTGTTCGGACTCGACTTCCCGGCGCCGCTCGGACTGGCCGCCGGGTTCGACAAGGATGCGACCGGCGTCGACACGTGGGGTCCCCTCGGCTTCGGGTTCGCCGAGGTGGGCACCGTCACCGCCCAGGCGCAGCCCGGCAACCCGGCTCCCCGCCTGTTCCGGCTGCCCGCGGACCGCGCCCTGATCAACCGAATGGGTTTCAACAATCACGGCGCAGGCAATGCCGCCAATCATCTCCGTCAGCGCCGGGCCGGTGTCCCGATCGGCGCGAACATCGGCAAGACCAAGATCGTCGACGCCGCGGACGCCCCTGCCGATTACACCGCGAGCGCGCAACTGCTCGGCCCGCTGGCCGACTTCATGGTCGTCAACGTCAGCTCACCGAACACCCCGGGACTGCGGGACCTGCAGGCCGTCGAATCTCTCCGGCCTCTCCTGCGTGCCGTTCTCGACTGCGTGACCGTCCCGGTTCTGGTGAAGATCGCCCCCGACCTGTCCGACGACGACGTCGACGCGGTCGCGGATCTGGCGCTCGAACTCGGCCTGGCCGGCATCGTCGCGACCAACACGACCATCCGCCGAGACGGGCTGAACACCCCGGACGTCGAGGTGACCGCGATCGGAGCCGGCGGGTTGTCGGGACCTCCGGTCGCCGAACGATCCCTTGAGGTTCTCCGTCGCCTGCACGCGCGGGTGGGCGATCGCCTGGTGCTGATCTCCGTCGGCGGTATCGAGACGGTCGACCAGGCATGGGAACGGATCCTGGCCGGGGCGTCCCTCGTGCAGGGGTACACCGGATTCATCTACGGCGGGCCGTTCTGGGCTCGCCGCATCCACAAGGGGCTGGCCCGGAAGGTGCGCGAGGCCGGCTACTCCTCCGTCGCCGATGCGGTCGGCGCCGGCGCCGTGCGCTGACACGGACCGCACACAGACCGGTGGCCGGCGAATCCCGAGGATTCGGCCGCCCCCCCGGGGTTGCCGACGTTAAGACGGACAGCGCGGTACGCCCCACGAT
>NZ_JBHWUE010000059.1:0-7540 GCF_042738615.1 Rhodococcus sp. NPDC059968 | reverse complement strand
TTTTACGCCACCGGCCCGGCCGGGGCGCGCGGCCGCCTACCCCCCCGCCCCCGTTGCGGGGGGCGCGGGCGCCGTGCGCTCACCCGCCCCCCACACCCCCGGGGGGCCGGCCAAACCCGTGGATGCCCCGGCCACCCGTGTCTTCCGGACTTATCGAGCTACTGCTCGTACGTCCCCTGGATCTTCGCGCGAGCGATCGCGTGCGAGAACAGGTTGAAACCCAGGAACGCCGGCGTCGAGTCGGCCGTGACCCCGTCGAGAGTCTCCACGTCGAGCGCGTGGACCACGATGATGTAGCGATGCGGCCCGTGTCCTGCCGGCGGGGCCGCGCCGAGGAAACGGCTCAGTCCGGCGTCGTTCTTCAGCGTGATCGCACCGCTGGGAAGCCCGGTTCCGTCGTCGTCGCCTGCACCGCTCACCAAGGTGGTCGTGTCGGCCGGAATGTTGGCGACCGCCCAGTGCCAGAATCCGGACGCCGTCGGCGCGTCGGGGTCGTACACGGTCACCGCGAAGCTCTTGGTCTCGGCGGGGAACCCCGACCACGACAGCTGCGGTGAGTTGTCGTAGCCGCCGGCGCCGAAGATTCCGCTGACCTGTTCCTTGTTCAGCGGCTGCCCGTCGGTGACGTCGGTGGAGGTCAGCTCGAAACTCGGCAGGTCGGGAAGTGCCTCGTACGGGTCGTGTGACATGCGGTTCCTCTCTTGTCGCGTATCGGTTCTCGGATCAGCTGTGGAGCAGAAAATGTTCCAGCACGCGTGTACCGAACAGTAGTGCGTCGACGGGTACCCGTTCGTCGACACCGTGGAACAGCGCGCTGAAATCCAGGTCGGCGGGCAGCTGCAGCGGAGCGAACCCGAAGCACCGGATGCCGAGCTTCGCGAACGCCTTGGCGTCGGTTCCGCCGGACAGCATGTAGGGGACGGTCCGGGCACCGGGATCGTGCGCGAGGATCGCGTCGTTCATGGCGTCTACGAGATGCCCGTCGAACGTGGTCTCGTAGGAGTCGAGTTTCGTGATCCATTCGCGCTGGACGTCCGGTCCGATGAGCTCGTCGACCGCCGCCTCGAAATCGGCCTGCCTGCCGGGCAGGATCCGGCAGTCGACGACAGCCTCCGCGGTCTGCGGGATGACGTTCGCCTTGTAGCCGGCCGACAGCATGGTCGGGTTCGCGGTATCCCGGAGGGTGGCGCCGATGATGTTGGCGATGGTGCCGAGTTTCGCGAGGGTGCCGTCGAGGTCGGGCGACTTCGGGTCGAAGTCGAGTCCGGTCTCCTCACCCGCCGCTTCGAGGAATTCGGCCACCGAATCGGAGATCACCAACGGGAACGTGTGCGCACCCAGCCGGGCGACCGCCTGCGCCAGGATGGTGACGGCGTTGTCGGTGTGCAGGAACGAACCGTGCCCGGCCCGGCCTTTGGCGGTCAGCCGCATCCATCCGAGACCCTTCTCCGCGGTCTCCACGAGATAGAGCCTGCGGTCGGTGCCGTCCGGTCGCGGAACGGTCAGGGAGAATCCGCCGACCTCACCGACAGCTTCCGTCACACCCTCGAACAGATCGGGTCGATTCTCGACGAGCCATTGGCAGCCGTATTTGCCACCGGCCTCCTCGTCGGCGACGAAGGCGAACACGAGGTCGCGGGGAGGAACGATCCCCTCGGCCTTGAACTGGCGGGCGACCGCCAGGATCATCCCGACCATGTCCTTCATGTCGACGGCGCCGCGACCCCATACGTAGCCGTCCTCGACGGCTCCGGAGAACGGGTGGACGCGCCAATCGGCCGGCTCGGCGGGAACGACGTCGAGGTGGCCGTGCAGCATGAGGGCGCCGCGATCGGGGTTCGAGCCCTTCAGCCGAGCGAACACGTTGCCACGGCCCGGCGCACCCGACTCCACGTACTCGGTCTCGTACCCGACTTCCTGCAGCTGGGCCGCCACCCACTCCGCACACTCGCGCTCGCCCTTCGTCGTGGCGAGCTCTCCGGTGTTGGACGTGTCGAAGCGGATCAATGAACTGACGAGATCCACGACTTCGGCTTCGGCGCGACCCTGGCCTGGGGTTTCCTGTGTAGTTGGCACTCCACTTTCCTACCACCGCAGCAGCGGAAACGCTCAGGTGAGAGGGGCGATTTGGGCCGTGGCGGTTCATCGGTTAATCTTTTGCAGCACCCAGGAAATGGGGGCAAGCAGGTCCGAGTGGCGGAATGGCAGACGCGCTAGCTTGAGGTGCTAGTGTCCTATTAACGGACGTGGGGGTTCAAGTCCCCCCTCGGACACTCTGAGTTGAGACAGACGAAAAGGCCCCGGTTCATCGAACCGGGGTCTTCTTCGTGAGAGGGCGAAGTTCGATGGGTGAAACAACGACGACGATCGATCCCGCGGATCTCGAGATCTGCCTGAAGGTTCTCGATCAGGCCGCGGAACTCGACGATGCGGATCCCGATTCCGTCACGGTCCAGCGCGCTGTCGGTCACCTCTTCAAGAAGTTGAAGAAGCGCAGGCGGATCGCGGCCCGCGACGCCGTCTCCGAATCCGACCGTCAGGTCGTCGCCGCGACCGCCACGGGTTCCCCCGATCGGATCGACGACGAGACCGCGGGCATCCCGCTCACGTCGAACGCCGACGGCGCGTCCGCGGGCACCCTGATCCGGCCCCGCCCCTGCTACATCTGCAAGCAGCGCTACACCCGAGTCGACGCCTTCTACCACCAGCTGTGCCCCGACTGCGCGGCCAAGAGCCGCGCCAAGCGGGACGCGCGCGCCGACCTCACCGGCCGCCGGGCGCTGCTGACCGGCGGTCGCGCCAAGATCGGCATGTACATCGCCCTGCGATTGCTCCGCGACGGAGCCCACACGACGATCACGACACGTTTCCCCAACGACGCCATCCGCCGGTTCAAGGCGATGGAGGACAGCAGCGAGTGGATCCACCGGCTGCGCGTCGTCGGTATCGATCTGCGCGACCCGGCGCAGGTCGTCGCGCTGGCCGACTCCGTTGCCGCGCAGGGCCCACTGGACATCCTGATCAACAACGCCGCGCAGACTGTGCGACGCTCCCCCGGCGCCTACAGCGCGCTGGCGGATGCCGAGTCCGGCGCCCTTCCTTCCGGCGACCTGCCGGACGTCCTGACGTTCGGCAAGACGAGTGACGCCCACCCGGCGGCACTCGCCGGTTCGCTGTCCGACGTGTCCGCGATGGCGGGCACCGCACTGTCCCCCGATGCGGTGAGCTCGCTCGCACTGGTCGCGAAGTCGGCATCCCCCGATCGCATCGACCAGGGTCTCGCGATCGACGCCGGCGGACTCCTGCCCGACCTCGCGCACACGAACAGCTGGGTCCAGACGGTCGAGGAAGTCGACCCGATCGAGCTGCTCGAGGTGCAGTTGTGCAACTCGGTCGCCCCGTTCATCCTCGTGTCCCGATTGCGGCCCGCGATGGCGGCGGCAGGCGCCCGCCGCAAATACGTGGTGAACGTCTCTGCGATGGAAGGCCAGTTCAGCCGCGCCTACAAGGGTCCGGGGCATCCGCACACCAACATGGCGAAGGCCGCGCTGAACATGCTCACCCGCACCAGCGCCAGGGAGATGCTCGAGGACGGCATCCTCATGACCGCGGTGGACACCGGGTGGATCACCGACGAGCGGCCGCACTACACCAAGATGCGCCTGGCCGACGAGGGCTTCCACGCCCCTCTCGACCTGGTCGACGGCGCCGCCCGTGTCTACGACCCGATCGTCCAGGGCGAGCAGGGCGTCGATCTGCACGGCTGCTTCCTGAAGGACTACGAGCCCTCACCCTGGTGATCGAGCACCGCCCGGATCCACCTACGAGAGCATCGACACAGCCGGAGCACTCTCCGGCACGGGGATAATAGGGGTCGTACCCATACCTGAAAATGGAGGCGCTTCATGGCGATAGCCGTTGTCCACCGAGACAGCCCGGAAGGCCGGGCGGCCATCGTCCACGCCGCCCGCGAGGCTGTGCAACGACGGGAACAGCTGCTCGTCCTCCACGTCCTCGACGACGACCCCGGGCAGGACGCCGAGTCCGACAAGTCCGCCCTGCGCGCCGAGATCCAGGCCACGCTCGAGGGCGGCGGGGTCGGCGAGTCGTCGTGGGAACTGCGCACCAACGAACACGACGGCGATCAGGTGAGCGCACTGCGCGCGCTGGTCGACAGCAGCGGTGCGGATCTGCTCGTCGTGGGTACCCGGCGCATGTCCCCGATCGGCAAGTTCCTCCTGGAACGATGGCTGCAGCGCCTCCTCCTCGAGATCGACATTCCGATCCTGGTGGTCAAGGAAGACGTGCGCGGCACCGCCTGAGCCGGTTACCCGGCGGACCCGGCCGGGCGACGCCTACGATGGCGTAGGGGGAACTTCGGATGTCAGGGGTGCATCGATGGGGAGCGTTGTCTTCTACGAGGTCGTCGCGGACGCGACAGTTGTCGCGCACCTGATCTTCATCCTCTACGTCGTGTGCGGCGGGTTTCTCGCCTGGCACTGGCCGCGCACCATCGCCCTCCACCTCGCGGCGGTGGCCTGGGGATTCACCGGCCTCCTCGTCGGCATCGACTGTCCGCTGACTCACCTGGAGAGCTGGGCCCGGGTCCGCGCCGGGCAGGACCCACTCCCCTCGTCCGGATTCATCTCCCACTACCTCACCGGGGTCGTCTACCCGGAATCCGCCGCGGGAGCGATACAGACCCTCGCCGCGCTCGGCGTCGTCACCTCCTGGGTCGGCTACGTCGTGCTGCGGCTCCGCACCCGGGTACCCCTCGCACCCACCCACCCCGGTGGTACCGGAGCCTGAGCTCGCCCTTCCCTACCGCCGAGTAGGGTCGTGCCATGACAGACAGCGCACGTGAATTGGATCTCGTCGTCTACGGGGCCACCGGCTTCGTCGGCAAGCTTCTCGCCGACTATCTCGCACGGCACGCCCCGGACGGCGTGCGGATCGCGCTCGCGGGGCGCACAGCCGCCAAACTCGAAGCGGTGCGGTCCTCGCTCGGTCCGCGCGCAGCGGAGTGGCCCGTCATCGTCGCGAACTCCGACGATGCCGCGTCGCTCGCAGCGCTGGCGGCACGCACCCGCGTGGTCGCGACGACGGTCGGGCCCTACGCCAAGTACGGTCACGCCCTCGCCGCGGCCTGCGCCGAGGCGGGCACCGACTACGTCGACCTCACCGGAGAGGTGTTGTTCGTCCGCGAGAGCATCGACGCCAACCACGAACGGGCCCGCGAGACCGGCGCCCGGATCGTCCATTCCTGCGGGTTCGACTCCATTCCGTCCGATCTCGGGGTGCACGTCCTGCACGAGGAGGTTCAGGCGGACGGCGCCGGCGAACTCACCGACACCACGCTGGTGGTCACGTCCGTGCGGGGCGGCGTCAGCGGCGGCACGATCGATTCGCTGCGCACGCAGGTGGACGTGTCGAAGAAGAATCCGGCGTCGCGCCGTCTCGCGGCTTCGCCGTACTCGATGAGTCCCGACCGCGCGAAGGAACCGGACCTCGGCAAGCAGTCCGACATGAGCGTGGTCAACGGCACGGACATCGCGCCCGGCTTGAAGGGGTGGAAGGCGCCCTTCTTCATGGGCCCCTACAACACGCGGGTCGTGCGCCGCAGCAATGCGCTCCGGGACTGGGCCTACGGTCGGACGTTCAAGTACCGCGAGGTCATGAACGTCGGGAGCTCCCCGATCACACCGGTGATCGCGGGTGCGGTGGCTGCGGCCCTCGGCGGGATGGTCGTCGGAATGGCCCTCCCGCCCACCCGGTACGTCCTCGACCGCGTTCTGCCCTCACCGGGCGACGGTCCCAGCGAGGAGGCGCAACGCAAGGGCCACTTCACCATGGACGTATACACGACCACCACCACGGGCGCGCGCTACACCTCGCGGGTGAAGGCGAAGGGCGACCCCGGATACAGCGCCACCGCGGTGATGCTCGGCGAATCCGCGTTGAGCCTCGTCCTCGGCGGCGATGCACTGCCGGACGCGGCCGGCGTCCTCACTCCCGCCACGGCACTCGGCGACGTACTGGTGACACGACTGCGCGACGCTGGCTTCGAGATCTCTGCGCGAAAACTGTGAGCGGTTGGGCGCGTGTGAAGATGACACGCGCCCACCCCTCCCGCTAGTGTCGAACCTTGTGCGCGGACGGCCGCGTACGCGACGAGAGATACGGGAGTCCGAGTGAACGGCACGAGCGCGCAGGCAGGCCCCGCGGCCTCGCTCGCCCTCATGCCCTTCTGGCCCTCCCGCCGAGGCCACGCCTTCGACCAGGGATGTTGCTGACCAGCCTGCTCGCTGGTCTTTGCTGCCCTGACGGTTCACTCTCTCGGTCGGAGTCTCGATGTTCAAGCTCTTGATTTTCACGCTGGTAGGCGTGGGTGCCCAGCTGGTCGACGGCGCTCTCGGCATGGCCTTCGGCGTGACTGCGACCACCCTGCTCGTGTTCAGCGGCGTCGGACCGGCGCACGCCAGCGCAGCAGTGCATTTCGCCGAGGTCGGCACCACGCTCGCCTCCGGCGCGTCGCATTGGCGGTTCCGCAACATCGACTGGCCGCTCGTCCTACGCCTGGGCGTCCCCGGCGCCGTCGGCGCGTTCCTCGGTGCAACGGTGCTGTCCCAGTTGTCGACGTCCGCCGCCGTCCCCGTGACGTCCACGATCCTGCTGGCGATCGGTGTCTACGTCCTTCTCCGCTTCTCGATCCGCCCTCCCGCCGTCAACGACGCCCGGACCTCACCGCACACGGCGAAGTTCCTCTCACCGCTCGGACTGTTCGGTGGATTCATCGACGCGAGTGGCGGCGGCGGCTGGGGGCCGATCACCACCAGCACCCTGCTCTCGCGGGGCAAGACCGCACCGCGCACCGTCATCGGTTCGGTCAGCGCATCGGAGTTCCTGGTGTCCGCCGCGGCCAGCATCGGGTTCATCTTCGGTCTCGGCAGCGACTTCTTCGACAACATCCCCATCATCGCGGGGCTGGCACTCGGCGGCATCATCGCCGCGCCGGTCGCCGCGTGGCTCGTCAGCCGGGTGCCCGCGACCCTTCTGGGTACCGGTGTCGGCGGCATCATCATCATCACCAACGCGCAGAAGCTGTTCAAGACATTCGACGTCACCGGCGTTGTCGCGACCCTCGGGTACCTCGCTCTCGTTGCGGTGTGGGCCGGACTGCTGGTTGTCGCTTGGCGCCGTTCGCGTCTCAGCGCGGCAGAGGCCGCAGGCGATCTGCACCGGATCGATGCCGAGAACGACACGCCCATCGAGTCGGAAGCCCCGTCGCTCGAATTGTCCACCGGCGAGAAGTCCTGACCTCACGTCCCGCTTTCACCTCGGGGCGAGCCTTCGCCGAACATCTGCCACACCGCATCCTTACCAGCGAGTAACATTGGGTTCGGTTCATGGCACCCGTCCGGTGCTCCAAGTGCGGAACAGTGAGGCATTTCATGACTGAGCGTGTTGAGGTCGGCGGTCTGCAGGTCGCGAAGGTGCTCTACGACTTCGTGAACGAGGAGGCGCTGCCGGGGACCGGGGT
>NZ_JBHWUE010000058.1:0-63952 GCF_042738615.1 Rhodococcus sp. NPDC059968 | reverse complement strand
CGGCCTCGAAGAACCATAGGGGGACGGCGTCGACGGGCGACCACCACACCATTTTCAGCCCGGAACGGGCGTCCCACCAGGGACAATTTGGCTAGTTGGTCGTTCCGGGCGATACTGGCGAACTGTCGTTACAGGGCTTTCTTTCGCACACGGAACAGCTGTTGCCTGGTGACGGCGCTGCAACCGACGGCGGAGATGCCGACGACGAGAAACTCCTGCCGCACACATCATGGTTGATGCTTCAAGTAAAGCCTAGTTGATTTAGTTGTCGTGTCAAGTAATAGAGGTAGGCTCCGGGAGTGGAAACGAGATGGTTGAACGCGGATGAACGGGCAACGTGGCTCCGATTGGTCGCCGTCGTCGAACTGCTACCCGGCGTCCTGGACTCGCAATTGCGACGAGACGCAGGCATCACCCACTTCGAGTACTTCGTACTCGCCATGCTGTCCGAGGCAACCGACCACACCCTGCGGATGACCTCGCTGGCCCAACGCACCAGCGCAACGTTGCCCCGACTGTCCCACGTCGTCCGGCGATTGGAGGAGAAAGGATTAGTGGAGCGAAACCCGTGCCCCGAGGATGGCCGGGCGAGCAATGCGCGACTTACGGCGGCAGGATGGGATGAGGTCGTCGCCGCCGCGCCCGGACACGTCCGCACCGTGCGCCGCAACGTCCTCGACCCGTTGACGCCCGCACAGCTGACCCAACTCCGCCGCATCGGTGAAGCATTGTTGACGCAACTCGATCCAGAGGGACGGATGACCGGGCTCTACAACCCCGCGGATACAGCCGGCGATGCGACGGCTCGGTGAAGTGCGATGCGATTCGACCGGAGCAGTCGGAAGTGGTATCAATCAGAGTTCGATGCAGAAAGCTGCGACGCCGGAATCAATTCTTTCGCGCGGCGCCGACGCCGAGTTCCATCAAGTCTTCTCCGACGAATATCTCGCCTGAGAAGTCCCTTCCAGCTTCCAGCCACCGCTCGGGAGGATTGTGCGATGGTGCCAGATGCGTGAGCACGAGCGTTCGCACGCCCGCGCGCTCAGCCACTTTCCCGACGTCCTCGATCGGTGTGTGCGAGTTGACGAGGTGCTCGATCTTCGCTTGCTGCGCTGGGCTGGGCGGATCGGGAAAGAGTCCTTCCACCCACGCAATGTCGATCACCTCATGGACGAGTATGTCCGCGCCCCTCGCAAGCTCGACAAGATTGTCACATGCGTTCGTATCTCCGGACACTACAACCGATCCGTCGGCGGTATCGAAGCGGAAGGCAAAGGCAGGAAACACCGGTGCGTGATCGACCAGCGTGGCACTGACTCGCACCCGTTCGTCCTCGAACACAGGGAACGGTGACATGCGCGGTGCCACATCGATGTTTGGATCGACAGCGACACCAACCGGAAGTTCGATATCGTGAACGGTGATCAGCGAGTGAGGGTCGGGCTTGAGGCTGTCCCGCATATTGTCGTTCAGATCGTTCGCGAACGCCTGGTAGAGGTATTCGGTGGTATCACGCAGTCCCGGAGTCGGATTCGACGCATTCAGAACAGGAGGGTCCGGAGCGTCGGAGTTGCCGAGCGGCACGAGCGAGGGGCGGGCACCCGGGCCGAAGACCTGGACGGGCTGAGCACGGCTCGCCAAACCGTCCGATGACCCGAAGGTAAGGATATTCGGGTAGTCGACGATGTGGTCGGAATGAAGATGGGTAACGAAGGCTGCCTCGAGCCGCTCGAGGCCGTGGAACTCCTCCTGCCTCCCCAGTCCGGCCTGGAGATACCGCCTCGCCCATCCTTCCCCGAAATCGACCAGGTACACCGAGTCCTCCACCACGACAGCGGTAGATATCCCCTTCCGCTCCGAGCCACCCCACCACGTCCGGCCGGCGGCCGTCCCCAGCAACACGAGTCGTGTCCGAAAATCAGCTGCACTGCTCGAGGAACCGGCCGGTCCCGCTGCGGCTACGTCACCATCCTCCGTGCATCCACTGAGAGTAGTGGATGCTACGGCGGCACCGGACATAGCGAGTGCAACCTGGACGAAGGAGCGCCGAGATATTCCGGCGAGAGGACCGGCGTTATCGCACATTGAATTACTTCCAATCGATAAGCGCGTCGGGCCGCGCGAATACATTGCCTCCGAGAGGGCTCAGTGAAACTCGGTTTCCGGCGCTGGTCGTCAGCCCCCGCTTCGGGGCGCGCCCACACCGATCACATCCAGGTCCCGGCCGATGATGAGCTTGCCGTCGAAACCGTCCTTGGCCGCTTCGAAACGGTCGTCCGCGCCGTTCCCTGGGACGATGTGGGAGAGTGCCAACGTCTTCACGTTCGCCTCCTGCGCGACCCGTCCGACGTCTTCGACGAGTGTATGAGCGTTGATCAGGTGTTGGAATATCGATTCCTGCTTCGCGTCCCGAGGTTCAGGGAAGAGCGATTCCGGCCAGGACTTATCGATCACCTCATGGACGAGGACGTCGGCGTTCCTGGCCAACGGCACCAGGTTGGGATTCTTTCCGGTGTCACCCGAGAAGACGATCGAGCCGTCGGGGGTGTCGAAGCGGTACGCCAGGGCTGGGAAGACCGGCGCATGGTTGACGAGTGTTGCGGACACCTTGACGTGATCATCTTCGAAGAAGACGAAGGGATCCATCTCCGGGCAAGGTTGCCCGTTCGGATCGGATAGATACTGCGCGGGGATGGGGACGTCTTTCGCCTCCCACATCTGTTCCGGGCGCGGTTTGGCGTTGTCGAACAGCCTGTCGTTGAAGTCCGCGGCGAAGGCTTGCACCAGCAAGTCGGTCATCTCGCGAGTACCGGGCGTGGGATTTTCCGGGTTGACCGGAGTCGGGGGCGTACCACCGCCGAAGAACGGTGGAACCTGTCCGCGGTTTCCCGGCCCCCAGATAGGGATTCGGTTCACGAACTGGAGACCGTTGTACATTCCCTCACTGAGAATGTTATTGAGGTCGACGATGTGGTCGGAATGGAGGTGAGTAAGGAACACTCCGGCCAGTACATCGAGGGGACCATCGAAATCCGTGTCGTAGTTCCTACCCAGCTTGGCGTTTCGGAGCTGACGCATTACCCCGTGGCCGGCGTCGATGAGATAGAACCGATCGTCGACCACAACTGCGGATGCAATACCTTCACGAGTTCCGCCAGGCCAGTACGGTGGCCCGCCCGATGTGCCGAGGAGAATGAGACGCGTGCGCTGATTGGCATAGGGCTCGGGACCGTAGGGGCGTGCGTCGAGCGCGACGTCGCCACCACCGGTGTCGGGATCGGACGAGCATGCTGCCGCAGTGGCGGTCGCCGCAGCGCCGATCGCCAGGCTGGCAAGAATCCTTCTTCGCGAGATTCCCCTGGATTCGAGGCCTGCAACTATGTCACACAACGAAATCAGCCTTTCTTGTTGCCCATGTGGACGTTGGTGCGCGGTGAGTGCATCGTGGTCCGGAGTTGTCATGCGGGTGCCGGGCTCGGCCCGGTCCCTTCGCGGCCTGTGTGCAGCAGTGGAGCGACCAGGGAACCGGCGGATGCAAGAGTGCCGAGTGTGGCGGTGCGCGTGATGGCGAACGCACCGCCACACTCTTGGGTCGGTTACTTCACGACGCGGATCGCGTGGTCTTCGACGTACTCGCTCATGCCCGCTTCGCCGAACTCGCGTCCGATACCGCTCTGCTTGACGCCGCCGAAAGGCATGCGCAGGTCGAGGGATTCGAATGCGTGCGAGTTGATGAACGTACTGCCGGCCTCGATCTGACGCGCGATGGCAAGTCCCCGATCGATATCGGTCGTCCAGACTGATGAGCCGAGTCCGTATTCGGAGTCGTTCGCCCACTCCACGACCTGGGTTTCGTCGTCGTAGGCGATGAGGGGGATGACGGGGCCGAACTGTTCGCAGCTGCTGATCGGCGCGGAGTGTTCGACGTCGCGAACTACATGCGGGAGAATGTAGTACCCGTCAGCGGCCGAGTCGAGTTTCGTTCCGAGCTGGGTGATGTTCGCGGAGGAGTTCTTCGTCGCTTCGATCAGGTTCGTGACGCTGTCGAATTGTGCCTTGTTGTTGAGGGGTCCGAAGCTGGCGTTTTCGTCCAAGCCGTGTCCGATGGCGTACTGGTCGACTCGTTCGCAGAATGCGTCGGCGAAGGTGCCGTACAGCGAGCGGGGTACGTAGATGCGCTTGACCGCGAAGCAGATCTGCCCGGATCGGGTGAACACACCCTTGAGCATTCGGTCGAGCGCGGCATCGATGTCGACATCGTCGAGGACGACCGCGGGGTCGTTGCCGCCGAGTTCGAGGGTCAGGTTCTTGATCGTGCCTGCGGCCGAGGCCATGACGTGCCGGGCGGTGGCGGTGCCGCCGGTGAAGCCGACCTTGCGCACCAGCGGATGGGAGGTGAGTGCCTGCCCGACGTCGGCGTTTCCGTGGACGACGTTGACCACACCCTCGGGCAGCTTCTGCGCGATGCGCTGCAGGGCCAGGGTCAGCGCGGCGGGCGCGAACGGGGACGGCTTGAGCACGATGGTGTTGCCTGTGGCGAGGGCGGGTGCGAGTTTCATCATGGTCAGTACGACCGGCATGTTCCATGGCACCACTGCCGCGACGACGCCGCGGGGAACCCGTTCGATGCTGATGAAGCTCTGCTCGTCGTCGTACTGGACGGGTGTGAAGAACCCGTCGACGAGGCTGGCGGTGTGCTGGAGCACGCCGGTGCCGAGGGCGAAGTCGGTCTGCGCTTCCCACAGCACGCCGCCGTGCTCGCGGACGAGCAGCGGCGCGAGATCCTCCGCGCAGCCGGCGAGCACGTCTGCGGCGCGGAGCAACAGCTGAGCCCGCTCGGCGGGCGGGACGTTCCTCCACGACGTGAACGCGCGGTGCGCCAGTTCCACCGCCTGGTTCACATCGGCGGGGGTGCCGACGGCGACGCGGGCGACGATGTCGTCGAGGCGGCCCGGGTCACGGACCTCGTCGTAGTTGTCGACGTCGGTCAGGGTGTGGCCGATGAGGTGGCCGATCGAGAGGACATCGTGGGTGGTGGTCATCAGATAGCTCCTTGGCGAGTTGAGGGAAAGGTGGATGTGCTGTGTGGAGGTGTACTCAGAACACGACAACTGGCTTGATCGTCGACCCGTCCGCGGAGTCGGCGAACGCGGTGTTGATGTCGTCGAGGGAGTAGGTGCGGATCAGTGTGTCGAACGGGAACCGGCCCTGCTTCCACAGTTCGACCAATCGGGGGATGAACACCTGCGGCACCGAACTGCCCTGGATGATCGTCTTGAACGTCCACCCCTTGACCAGTGATGCGCCTATCTCGAAGTTCACCTCGGTGCCGGGGGCGGCGGCGCCGACCAGGGCGAGAGTTCCTCGGATCGAGAGCGATTCGGCCGCTTGCCGCAGGACCGCCGGCACCGCGGTGGTGTCGATCGCGTAGTTCACACCGTCGCCGTTGGTGATCTTCTTCAGTTCGTCGACGACATCGCTCGTGCCTGCGTTGACGGTGTGCGTGGCGCCGATCCGGGTGGCGAGTTCGAGCCGGGAGTCGTGCAGGTCGACGGCGACGATGGTGGTGCACCCGGCGACGCGTGCGGCCATGATGGCGGCCGAACCCACGGCGCCGGTGCCGAAGACCACCAGTGACGTTCCGGGTTCGGGCCGTAGGTCGTTGAGGACGGCGCCGGCGCCGGTCTGCAGTCCGCAGCCGAGCGGGGCGAGGGTGGCCAGGGGTGCGTCGCGGTCGACCTTGACGACGCTGGTCTCGACGACGTTGGCGTACGTGGCGAACGAGGATTGGCCGAAGAAGTGCGAGGAGATTGGGGTGCCGTCCGATGACAGCGCGGTCGAGCCGTCGTGACGGTGCCCACCGAAGTCTTCTTCGAACAAGTGCTCGCAGTATGCCATTCGTCCGGATCGGCACTGCCGGCAGTGGCCGCAGTAGGCGGCGGAGAGGACGACGTGATCCCCCACCTCGACGGTGGTGATCTCGTCGCCGATCGCCTCCACGACACCGGCGCCCTCGTGGCCGAGGACGGCGGGGAGGGGAGTGGGGTAGATGCCGTCGCGCACGATGGCGTCGGTGTGGCAGACGCCGGTGGCGGCCATCCGCACCCGCACCTCGTCCGGGCGCAGCGTGTCGAGTTGCAGTTCTTCGATGGTCAGCGGGTCGCCGGTGTTGCGGGCAACGGCCGCGGTGACGGTCGTGGTGGTCATGGACTCTCGTTTCTAAGGATCGGCGTGAATCCGGTCAGCTCGCTGCGGCCTCGGCGAGGGCGGCGGCGAGCGGCTCCGGCTGGGTGAGCTGGGATTCGTGGCTGCCGGGGGTGTAGATCACGGGTGCGTCTGGAAGTCGTTCGGTGAAACGAGGGGCCCAGCCGAATTCCCCGGGCGGGAGGGCGAGGTCGTCCTTGGACAGCACGTAGGTAGAGGGCAGTTGGAGTCGTTCCCACTCGTCGAGGTCGAGGGATTCGTTCATGGTGTGGAACGGTTGGCTTTCGAGCAGTGGGTAGACGATGCGTTGGGTCTCGGGGGATGCGTCCTGCATGAAGGCGGCGCAGAACACTTCGAACGGGAACGTCACCGAGTTGTCTGTGGAGGCAGCCGCGGAGGCGCGGAACATGTCGCCGTAGGCGGGCGGGCACAGATCGATCAGCGACTCTCCCGTCTGGGGCACGAACGCGCTCCAGTAGACCAACCGGGAGATGCGTGTCGCGAGCCGTGCGGAGGCACCGGAGACGGGGAAGCCGCCCCAGCTGTGGCCGACGAGGACGATGTCGGTGAGGTCCCGCTTCTCGACGTAGTCGACCAGGTAGTCGACGGTGTCGGCGAGGTGGATGTCGGCTTTCGCGTCTTCGGTGCCGAGTCCGGGCAGGGTCGGCGCGAACACACGGTGTCCCTGCGCGCGGAGATGTTCGGCCACGGGCCGCCAGGACCAGCCGGCGTGACAAGCGCCGTGGACGAGGACGAAGGTCTTGGACATGATGTCTCCTATCGAGGGGTATCAGAGTTCTTCCGACGACGCCGAGGCCGTGAGCTGCGAGGTGCCGGGAACGGTGCTCGACGGGTGAGGCGTGCTTGCGGCCGATCGGCTGACGAGGGCGACCGCAAGGCAGCCGAGCGCGGCGAAGGCTGCAAATGTGTAGAAATTCCACTCGACGCCGAGCGCGGAGGAGGCGATCCAGCCGCCGAGGATCGGGCCGAAGATGGCGCCGACCCGGCCGAGCCCGAGGGAGAGCCCCAGGGCGGCGGTGCGCTCGTTCTCACCGAAATATGTCGCGACGTAGCCGTTGACGAGAATCTGCGTTCCGACCGTACCGAGCCCGGCGACGGCGACCACGGCCATGGCAGCGGACAGAGGCAGCCCGGTCCCGAGCGTGAGGATGGCCAGCACGGCGAGCAAGAAGGACGTGATCGTCACCGGTTTGCTGCCGAATCGATCCGCGGCCCGCGATGCCAGGAGAGCGCCGACGATGGCCCCGAGGTTGAGCACGAGCAGGAAGCTGAGCGAGCTGCCGAGGGAGTAGCCGGCCTGGCGCATGATGTTCGGCAGCCAGGTGTTGATCCCGTAAACCAGGAGTAGGCCGCAGAACGAGGCGACGACGAGCAGGAGCAGCGGGATCCGCCGAGGTCCGGTCACCAGCGATGTCATGGTGCCCGTCGACGCGGGTCCGGCGGCGGGGGCGGGAACGTCGATGCCGAACTTGTCGGCGAGCGCGCGGGCCTCGTCCGTGCGGCCCTTGCCGACCAGGAACGCGGCGGATTCGGGAAGGTACCGCCAGACGAGGGGCACGATCGTGACCAGTGGCAGTAGGCCGAGGGCGTACATGATCCGGAAGCTGTTCTCCGGGAGCAAGGCCAGCGCGGCGAGGGCGGCGAGCATGCCGCCGACGGAGTAGCCGCTGTACATCAGCGCGTTGTTGAACTGCCGGCGCGCGGGCGGGGAGTATTCGACGGTCAGTGCGATGACGGTGGGGACGACACCGCCGAGGCCGAGACCGCCGAGGAATCGCAGCAGGCCGAACACCTCGGGATTGGGGGCGAGCGCAGTCAGGCCCATGAGCACCGAGAACGAGATCAGTGAACCGAGGATGATGGCCCGTGCGCCGATCCGCGAGGCCAGCCATCCCGACAACAGGGCGCCGAGCAGCATCCCGACGAGCGCGTAGCTTCCGATCGCACCGATCTGGCCGGCGGTGAGCTGCCAGGGTTCGTAGGCGAGGAGCGACGGCACGGTGGCGCCGTAGACGACCAGGTCGTAGCCGTCGTAGACGATGATGACGAAGCAGAGCGCGACGATCGAGGCGCTCGAACGCCGGGTGGAACCGGCGCGGGTGGCCGAGGTCAGGGGGGTCACCTGTTTCCTCCGTTGTGGGTGGGTGTCTGGAGGTGATGGGGGTCCGACACACTTGCGTGACGTCGGTCGGTTCGTGGTCGGTGGGACGACCGCGAGAAGGCTATGTGAGCACAGTCACTATGTGACATAATTGCCTCTTAAGTCAATACCAATGACACATATTGCTGGTCGAGTGGATCGATCGCGGGCGAAGGGATGGCAGACATGCGACCACGGGCACTCGTGTTCGATCTGTACGGCGAGTACTTCCGCTACACCGGCGGGGCCGCCAAGCTGGGGGCCCTGACCGAGCTGATGGGCGTGTTCGACGTCGAACCGGCCACCGTGCGGATGGTGATGACCCGGCTGCGCAAGGACGGGTGGTTCGACTCGGCGAAGAATGGCCGCGAGGTGTCTTATCTGCTCAACGACAAGAGCTGGCACCTGCTCGACGACGGCCGTGCCCGCATCTTCGAGCGGCACTTCGACGAGTGGGACCGCACCTGGACGCAGGCGCTCGTCGACGAGTCCGACCTGAGCCGCGAGCGGCGCAAACGCATCGAAACGGCACTGACGTGGTGGGGGTTCGGGCTTCACGGCGGCACCGCCTGGTTCTCGCCGCACGATCGCGAGAAGCAGCTGCGCGAAATGCTCTCGGGTGACGACGAACTGCACATCCAGTTCCTGCGCAGTCAGACTGTGGGGCTTCCGGTCGACCGGCTCATCGCGGAGCGTTGCTGGGACCTGCGTGAGCTCGGTGCCGACTATCAGGGCTTCATCGAGGAGTTCCAGCCCCGGCTGGCGCGCTACCGCCGGGGCCTGGGCGGACGTGAGGCCCTTGCCGAACGGATGCATCTGATTCAGGAGTACCGGAAGTATCCGTTCCGCGACCCCGACCTGCCGGAATCGCTGCTGCCGCCGGGTTGGCGCGGGCGAGTTGCTCACGAGGTGTTCACCGAGTGCCACGACACCCTTCGTGCAGGTGCGGAGGGTTTCGTCGCCCAGATTTCGGAAAACATGTAACAACAGCATTGACTAATCGACGAAAACTGTCACATAATTGGATGAGAGTTCGCCCGAGAGCCGGGCCACAGTCACACGAGGGGCCGACATCGATGTCCATCCCAGATCAGAATTCGTCGCCTCAGGCGGCACCGTTGCGCGTCGCCTGCATCGGCGGGGGCCCGGGCGGATTGTTCTCCGCGATCGCACTGGCGCAGACCGTGCCGGGCTCGACGATCGACGTCTTCGAGCGCAACAGTGAGTCGGACGTCTTCGGGTTCGGGGTCGTGTTCTCCGACGCAACGCTCGACAACGTCGACCGGGTCGACCCGGTGCTGCGCGACACCCTCGCCGAGCACGGCCGGCACTGGGACACCATCGAGGTCCGCAGCAAGGACGTGACCACCTCCGCAGGGGGCAACGGGATGTCCGCCGTGCACCGGCGGATCCTGCTCGGAGCGCTGCGCGAGCGCGCCGCCGAATTGGGTGCGCGACTGCACTACTCGACGTCGGTGAACGTCGATGCTCTCGACGCCGCCGGCGACTACGACGTGATCGTTGCCGCGGACGGCACGAATTCCGCCGCTCGACAGCGGTTCCTGGACGACCTGGGGCACTCGGTCGACGAGGCTGCGGTGAAGTTCATCTGGTTCGGCACGACCTTCCAGTTCGACGGACTGACCTTCCTGCACAAGCAGTCCGAGCACGGCAATTTCGCCGTGCACGCCTACCCGATCGGCTCCGACCTGAGCACATTCATCGTCGAAACCGACGAGGCCACCTGGCGCCGCGCGGGCCTGGACGGCTTCGACATGTCCGCACCTCCCGGCGAGTCGGACCTGGTGACCCAGCGCTACCTCGAGGAACTGTTCGCCGATCAGATCGACGGTCACCCGCTGGTGGCCAACAACTCCCGATGGGCGAACTTCCGTACCCGCCGCACCCAGTGCTGGCACACCCGCGCAGCGCAGGGCACCCCCGTCGTGTTTCTCGGCGACGCCGTGCACACCGCGCATTTCTCGGTCGGCTCGGGAACCAAGATGGCCATGGAAGATGCTGCCGTCCTCGCCCAGACCGTCGCCGATCATCGCGGTGACCTCGATACCGCTCTGGCCGCGTTCGAGGACATCCGGCGCCCGCAGGTCGCGAAGATCCAGGACTCGGCGATGCCGAGCCTGTCCTGGTGGGACCACTTCGGGGAGTACTACCGCGCCCTGGAGCCGTGGCAGTTCGGGTTCCATTTCTTCAGCCGCGCCATCTCCGCGGAGAAGATGCGCGTGCGCGACCCCCGGTTCGTCTCCGACGCCGAGCGCGCCTGGAATACCCAGCACGGTGCCACGCCCCTGGATACCCCGCTGACCATCGGGACCGTCACGCTCGGGTCCCGGCTGCTGCAGATCATCGAATTCTCCAACGATTCACTGTATTTCAGCGACGGCACGACGTCGGTGGTCGCCGCAACATCCACCGGCGAACCGGACGTGGCGGCGATCTTCACCGCACCGGACGCAGACCGGACCTCGCTCGACGTCGTCACCCGCACCGAACTCGATGAGCTGTGTGCGCGGAAACCGGTTGCTGTCGCGGTCCGCGGAGGCACTGCCCTCTCCCGGGTGTTGTGCGCCGAACACATCCGCTTCACCCATCACATCCCGGTGATCGTCGTCGACCAGCCCACGTCTCTGCGCGCTCGGCGCGCTGTCGACGAACGGGACTGCGCCGCAACGTTGATCCTGTCCGGTCGCGCCGACGCCGTCGCCTTCGAACCTTCCCCCGACACGCGCCCGCGTGTCCTCACCTCCGCCGAGGTCGCGAAATGACATTGACACAGATTCCCGCGCCGACGAACACACGACTGAACCGACTGTTCGCCCCGAAGTCGATCGCCGTCGTCGGAGCATCCGCCTCCCCTGGAAAGCTGGGGTCGGTGATGCTCGACGCGATCAATCGTGGCAGCGACGGCACCGTGACCGCCTACGGGATCAACCCCAAGGGCTCGGGTGACGGATTCCACGTGTCGCTGGCCGCCGCCACCGAATCGCACGGCGCGCCGATCGACCTGGCCGTGCTCTGCATTCCAGCCGCGGCCACCCCAGCCGCGCTGCGTGAGGCCGCGGACTGCGGCGTCGGCGCCGCGCTGATCTGCTCCGGCGGATTCGCCGAGGCCGGCCCCGACGGTATCGCGCTGCAGAATCAGCTCGCCGACATCACTGCCGAGACCGGGATCCGGTTGCTCGGCCCCAACACCTCCGGCTTCTTCCGCCCGGGAAACACCACCGTGAGCTTCGTGCCGACGGTCGAACACATCAACCGCGGCACCGTCGCGGTCGTCGCGGCCAGCGGCGGCATGAACCACGCCCTGTCGTTCCTGCTCTCCGAGCAGGGAGTCGGCGTGGGTCTCGGGGTCGGGCTGGGCAACAGCGTCGACGTGACCAGCGTCGACGTACTCGAGTACCTGCGCGAGGACCCGACCGTCACCGCCATCGCGCTGCACGTCGAATCGGTCGACGACGGCCAGGCCCTCCTCGCCGCGGTACGCAAGGTCACTGCCGAGAAGCCGATCGTGGCGATCGTCGTCGGGCGCAGCGACGTCTCCGCCTTCTCCGAATCGCACACCGGCGCCCTCGCGACGTCGTGGAAGACGACCCGCGCCCTGCTCAGGGAGGCCGGCGCTGTGGTCGTCGACTCCGAGCGGCAACTCGTCGACGCACTCGCCGTGCTCAGCCGCACCCGACTGCCCGCGTCCCCGACCCCTGGCATCGGCCTGGTCACCGCCCAGGCCGGCCCCGGTCTGATGATCCTCGACGAATTGCTCGCCCAGGACGTGCAGGTACCCACCCTCGCCGAGTCGACCCAAGCGGGGTTGTCGGAACTGCTGCCGCCGTTGACGTTCCAGGCCAATCCCGTCGACACCGGTCGCCCCGGCGCCACCTTCGGCAACGTATTGGCGACCACAGCGGCCGACCCCGGTATCGACGCCCTCGCGGTCTACGCGCTGGCCGAACCCGACGCCATCGATCTCGCCGCCGCCGTCCGCGAATCCGGAGTACACACCGACGTGCCCGTCGTCCTCGGAATCGGCGGCCCCGGAGAGGCTGTCGGCAAGACGTCTTCGGCGGCCGCGGAGATCGGCGTCCCGGTGCTGCCGAGCCCGACCGCCCTCGCCACCGGTGTCAGTGCGCTGGTGCACGACGCGCGGAGTCGCTACCTGCGCGCCGCTGACCCCCGGCCGACCGCTATCGTCACGGCCCCGGCACTTTCGCTGCCCGCCGACGAGGCGGCCGCCAAGGACCTCCTCGATGCCCTCGGAATCGCCACACCGCCAAGGCGCGTCTGCACCGTGCGCGCCGCCGCACGCCAGGCCCTCACCGAACTCACGCTCCCGGTCGCGGTGAAGATCCTCGACGCCGCGGTCGTGCACAAGACGGAGATCGGTGGTGTCCACCTGGGCATCCGCACCCCGGCCGAACTCGACGCCGCGCTCGACGCACTCGACGCCATCGACGCACCTGCGTACTTGGTCGAGAGCATGGCCACCTCCGGGGTGGACCTGTTCCTCGGCGCCCGCCGCGATCCGGTGTTCGGACCCATCGTCGTCGCCGGTCTCGGTGGCACGGCGGCAGAAGCGATCGGCGACGTCGCCATCCGCAGCTCCACCCTCACGCGGGCTGCGGCCGCCGCCATGCTCGACGACCTGCAGTGCGCGCCGTTGCTCGACGGTTGGCGCGGCGGCCCCGTCCTGAACCGCGACGAGTTCGCCCACCTCGCCGTCACCGTCGCCGGCTACCTGGCCGCCCATCCCGAGATCAGCGATATCGAGATCAACCCGCTGCGCCTGACACCGACCGGGCTGACGGCCCTGGACGCGGTCATCCTCCCGGCACCGAACCGGCCCACCGCACTCGAAGGAGAGCTGCAATGAGCACCCGCACCCCGCTGTCCATCGAGGGTGTCGTGCCCTGGCCCGACGATGTCGCCGAGCGCTACCGCAAGGCCGGCTACTGGCAGGGAGTGTCGATCGGCTCCCACATCGCCGAGCAGGTCGGGCTCCGACCCGACGACGTGGCCCTCGTCGACGGCAGCATCCGCCTGACCTACCGGCAACTGTGGGACAAGGCCGCCTCCTGCGCGCAGTACCTGTTCGATCTGTCGATCGCCCCCGGTGACCGGATCGTGCTGCAACTGCCCAACAGCTGGGAGTTCGTCGCCCTCACCCTCGCGTGCTTCCGGGTCGGGGTCGTCCCCGTGATGGCGCTGCCCGCGCACCGTAGGCACGAACTGACGCACCTGGCGTCGCTGTCCGAGGCCACCGCGATCGTCGTCGCCGATATCGACCGCGACACCGACCTCCGCCAGATCGCCCAGCAGGTCGCCGCCGAGGTCCCCAGCATCCGGGCCGTGCTCGTTCACGGCGAACTCTCGAACGACGCGACGCCGCACGCACCCGAGCGCACGCTGGCCGCCGGCATGGACATCCCCGTGCGGTTCACCGACGCCGAATACGAACCGACCGGTTCCGACGTGGCCTGCCTACTCCTGTCCGGTGGGACGACCGGACTGCCCAAGCTGATTGTCCGCACCCACGACGACTACGTCTACAACGTCCTCCGGTGCAACGATGTCACCGAATTCGACTCGGACACCGTCTATCTCGGGACCTTGCCGAGCAGTCATAACTTCCCGCTGGCGTGTCCGGGAATTCTCGGTGCGCTGTTCGCCGGTGGCCGCACCGTGATGCTGCCGTCGCCGGCCCCCGAGCGGGCCCTGCGCACCATCGACGCCGAGGGCGTCACCGTCGCCACCGTCGTTCCCGCTGTCGCCCAGACGTGGATCGAGCATCAACGTGAGCACCACACCATGACCGGCACCACGCTGCGGGTGCTGCAGGTGGGCGGATCACGGATGCCGGACGAACTCGCCGCCCGCGTCGAACCCGTCCTCGGTGCCCGCCTGCAGCAGGTGTTCGGTATGGCCGAGGGTCTGATCAACATGACGCGTCTCGCCGACGACCCGGAGATCATCACCAATACCCAGGGCCGACCGGTCAGTGAGGCCGACGAAATCGTCGTCGTCGACGAGATCGGCGAACCGGTGCCGGACGGGACCCCGGGCGCTCTGCTCACCCGCGGCCCTTACACGCCGCGCGGCTACTTCCGGGCACCCGAACACAATGCGAAGGCGTTCACCGCGGACGGGTGGTACGCCAGCGGCGACATCGTCGTCCGCCGCCCCGACGGAAACCTGGTGGTCGCCGGCCGCGACAAGGACATGATCAACCGCGGTGGGGAGAAGATTTCCGCCGAGGAAGTCGAGAACTTCGCCTACCAGATCGACGGTGTCGAGATGGCCGCCGCCGTCGCCATGCCCGACCCCAAGCTCGGGGAAAAGCTGTGCCTGTATGTCACTCTCGCGCCCGGTCACGCGCTCACCCTCGGCGACGTCGTCGCCATCATGAACGAGGCCGGCGTCGCCCGATTCAAACTCCCCGAGCGGCTCGTCATCGTCGATCAGATGCCCACCACCAAGGTCGGGAAGATCGACAAGAAGGCCATGCGCGAAGACATTCGCCAACGCCTCGCGCAGGAACACGCCGCGTCGTAAGACTTCCGAGGATCGGCGACGTGTTTGGCGCCGTCGCCGATCCTCGGTCTCCAAGTGAAGGAGCCACTCATGCAGACCCCCGACCCCTCGCTCGACGACGCTCCGGAGCTGAAACAGCTCTACCATGATTTCGAGGCCGAGCACCTGAATCCGTTGTGGACCCAGCTCGGTGATCTGATGCCGATGACGCCGACGTCGCGGGCGGTGCCGTTCGTGTGGAAGTGGTCGACGCTGTATCCGCTGGCGCGGCGGGCCGGGGACCTGGTGCCGGTCGGCCGGGGTGGGGAGCGGCGGGCGATCGCCCTGGCCAACCCCGGGCTGGGTGGGGTGCCGTATGTGACGCCGACGCTGTGGGCGGCCATCCAGTATCTGGGCCCGAAGGAGGTGGCCCCCGAGCACCGGCACGCGCAGAACGCCTTCCGGTTCGTCGTCGAGGGGGAGGGGGTGTGGACGGTCGTCAACGGGGATCCGGTGGCGATGCGGCGCGGCGACTTTCTGCTGACCCCGGGCTGGCATTTCCACGGTCACCACAACGAAACCGATCAGCCGATGGCCTGGATCGACGGCCTGGACATCCCGTTCGTGCACTACACCGACACCGGGTTCTTCGAATTTGGGTCCGAGAACGTCACCGACGACTCCACCCCGGATGTCTCCCGGTCGGAACGGTTGTGGGCGCATCCGGGGCTGCGACCGCTGGTCGGGTTGGACGCGAAAACCAGTTCGCCGATCGCCGCGTACCGGTGGGAGCACACCGACGCCGCGCTGCGCGAGCAACTGCAACTCGAGGACGAGGGGTATGCGGCGACCACCGAACCCGGTCACGCGGCGGTCCGCTACACCAACCCGACCACCGGCGGCGACGTGATGCCCACCATCCGGGCCGAGTTCCACCGCCTCCGCGCCGGTGCCCGCACCCGGCCCCGCCGCGACGTCGGGTCCACCGTCTATCAGGTGTTCGAGGGGTCCGGCCGGTTCTTTCTCGGCGGTCAGACCCGTGAGGTCGGCAAGGGCGACATGATCGTCGTCCCGTCCTGGACGGAGTGGTCGATCGAGGCCGGCACCGAGTTCGACCTGTTCGCGTTCTCCGACGCCCCCATCGTCGAGCGCCTGCACTTTGATCGCACGTACATTTCCGAAGGAGCCTGAAAATCTCATGAAGCTTGCCACCCTGCGCCACAACGGTGCCACCGTCGCCGTCCGCGTCGACTCCGACACCACCGCCACCGTCATCGACGGGTATGCGGACCTGTCCGCGCTGTTGAACAACCCGGACTGGAGGGCGGTCGCGGAGGACGCGTCCGGAGCCGCCGTCGATCTCGCGGGCGCGGATTACGCCCCAGTGGTCCCGAACCCGGGGAAGATCATCTGCGTCGGCCTGAACTACGCCAACCACATTCAGGAGATGGGCCGGGATCTGCCCGAGTACCCGACCTTGTTCTCCAAGTTCAAGGAGGCCCTGACCGGCCCGTACGACGACGTGGTCGTCCCGTCGTATGCCGCCGCGCAGTTGGATTGGGAGGGGGAGTTGGCGTTCGTCGTCGGCACGCAGGCGTACCAGGTGCCGGAGGCGGACGCCGAGCAGTACATTGCCGGGTATTCGGTGATGAACGATTACACGATGCGCGATTACCAGTACCGGACGCTGCAGTGGGATCAGGGCAAGACGTTCGAGAAGACCAGCGGTTTCGGGCCGTTCCTGACGACCACCGACTCGTACACGTTCGGCGGCACCCTGGAGACCACACTCGAGGGGCAGGTGGTGCAGTCCACCACCACCGACGATCTGGTGTTCACCCCGGCCAAGTTGGTGGAGTACATCTCGCACATCGTGACGTTGCAGCCCGGTGACGTGGTGATCACCGGCACCCCGGGCGGGGTGGGGCACGCCCGCAAGCCCGGTCTCTACATTCAGGACGGGCAGACCGTCGAGGTCACCATCGAGGGCCTGGGCACCGTCCGCAACAAGACGATCATCAAGTAAGGGCGCGCCCTGTGGGTTTTCACGATCTTCCCCTGGCCGAGCGGTTGCTGATCGCCCGCCGCGGCACCGCCTTCTTCGCGCAGCGCCTGGCCGAGCTGTCCGACACCGACCTCGACGGGGAGACCCTCCTGTCCGGGTGGTCGCGGCGACACCTGGTCGCGCACGTCGGATACAACGCGGCGGCTCTGTGCCGGCTGCTGGACTGGGCCGCCACCGGCGTCGAGACCCCGATGTACTCCTCGGCCGAGCAGCGGGGCCGCGAAATCGACGAAGGTGCCACGCTCAGCCCGGCGGCGCTGCGGAACCTGTTCGATCACACCGTGGCCCGGCTCGACGAGAAGTGGCGTAACCTGCCCGCCTCGGCGTGGGACGCGCAGGTCCGCACCGCGCAGGGCCGCACCGTGCCGGTGTCGGAGACGGCGTGGATGCGCACCCGGGAAGTCTGGATCCATGCCGTCGACCTCGGCAACGGCGGCCGATTCGGCGACTTCCCCGACGTCGTCCTCGAGTCGCTGCTCACCGACATCGTCGAGATGTGGCGGCGCAGGGACCTCGGCACCGGCCTGATACTGGCTGTGGACGGGCGTGAACCGGTTGCGGTGCGGCCGGATTCACCGCCTGCCGACAAGGTGTCCGGGCCCCTCGCCGCGGTGGTGCGGTGGGCCGCCGGACGCGGCACCGTCGGCGTAGGAATCGAGGGGTATCTGCAAGAGCCACCGCGCTGGTTGTAAGTGGACCATTGCCAGAGCTGATCCTGCGCAACGGGGAGCGACTGTCGGGCTATTACCCGGCGCCGGTGCCGCTTCGGGTGATACTCGTACTCGTCACGGGTCAGAGTCCGATCCCGGTGACGACACTGCCGATCACCGGGGCGTTCTCCTGCGTATAGATCCCCACCGGTGGGGCAAATGTGCCCGGTCTGACGCATGATGGCCGCGCGTCGGCGCCGTCGCGGAAGGTCCGTCCGCTTCGTTCAGCCCCTACTCCGCTCAGTGTCTACAACGTCATGCACCGCAACAGTGTCTTTCCGCTCGCGCTCCGAGAGCCCTCCCCACACCCCGATGAACTCGCCGTGGCGTGCGGCGTATTGGCGGCATTCGCCCAGGACCTGGCAGTTGGCGCATATTCGTTTCGCGGCGGCTACTCGCCGCACTCGGGCACCGGTAGATTCTCCGTCTGGCGGAAAGAACAGATGTTCAACGGTAGGACGGCAATGGGCATGCACCCGCCAGGCCAGGCCGCTGAACCAGCAGTGGTCAGGGTCGCCGTCCGGTCTGTCATGTGGTCCACTATCGGTTCTTTGTGCGCGGGAGGGCGACGTCGTCACTGCTCGCCGTGTCCCCTCGCATGCGGCCGATCGATTCGCTGACGCGATGGTGACGGATGAACTCCACCCGGGACGGTGGACCGCCGCCGGGACCGTCCGAACCAGCGAATTTGGTGGATTTCCAGTCTGTCGGCTCGTTCCACTCACGCGCTCCTACTCGAAGATGTTGTGCTGCAGAACATTGCGCGCTGACGGTGTGCTCACTCGACGAGTGAGCACACCTCTGGGTGGTGTTCCGCCCGCCCTTTATTCGGAGAGGAACTCGGCTACGAGTTTGCTGAACCGGGCCGAATGTTCGATTTGCACCCAGTGGCCGCAGCGCCCGAATACGTGCAGTTGCGAGTTCGTGATGAGTTCGAGCAGACGAAGCGAGTTCGAGAGGGGAATGACCTGGTCGTCGCGGCCGTGCACGATGAGGGTTTCGTGCGCCAAGCCGGCGATCAAGGTTTCATCGACCGCCATCTCGTCGACACCCTGCTGCCGCGGGGCCGGGAACATCGCGCTGAATGCTTCCTGCACACCGGGGCGGGTTGCGGCAGCGAGTCGGAGTTCGGCGAGTTCGTCGTTGACCAGTGAGCGGTCGTAGGCAAAGACGTCGAGCAACTTGCGCATGGCCGGTAGCGAGGGTTCGAAGCCCCAGACTGCGTCGAGTCCGTCGGTGATCTCGAAGGGCACCCCGACACTTCCCATCAGCACCAGGCGGTCGACACGTTCGGGATGTCGGGTTGCGATGTTGAGTGCGAGTGAGCCGCCGAAACTGTTACCGACGATGGAGACTTTGTCGAGCCCGAGGGCGTCGAGGAAACCGATGAGGTGGTCGGTCCACGTGGCGGAGTTGTATTCGACTCCGTCAGGGCGTTCGGTATATCCGAATCCGAGGATGTCGGGGGCGATGACCCGGAAGTTCTCGGCGAGAACCGGGATCGTTGTCCGCCAGTTCGCCCACGCCGTGACACCGGGTCCTGATCCGTGGATCAGCACAACCGGTGCGCCCTCGCCCTGGTCGTGGTAGTTCGTCGCGATTCCGTTGACCACGATGGTCTCGGCGATTTCTGGGCTGTGTTCGACTGAGGTCGTCATGGTGGTTTCCTTGAGGAGAATGGTCGGGTGGAGGGAGTAGGGGCGGGCTCGACGCCCACGGTGTCGAGAGTGCCGCCGGGAACGGGTCAGGTGACGACGGTGAGGAAGTCCTGGTCGAGTTCGCGGTGGGTGAAGTTGATGCCGCGGGCGGCCTGGTCCATGGTCCAGGTGATGGTGCGGAAGTCCTTGCCGGTCCGGTATCCCCCGGAGAAGATCTCGTTGCGGTTGCCCGCCGGGTCGAAGAAGTAGATCGTTTCCCCACGCGTGATGCCGTGCCGGGCGGGTCCGAAGTCGATCGGTACGTCGTGCATCGAGAAGATGTCTCCGGCGTGGAGGAGGGCCGACCAATCGGCAATGTGGTACGCGAAGTGGTGCAGTTTGCCGTTCTCGCCCTGCACGAAGGCGATGTCGTGGGGTTGGTCGCCGCAGAACATCCAGGACGCCACGAGTTCGGTGTTGTCCTCGCCGCCTACCAGTCGTTCCGCCGCCCGGAAGTCGAGCACCTCGGAGAAGAAACGCTCGAGGAGCACCGGGTCTTCGGTGGTGATCAGCGTGTGATCGAGGCGGGGTACCCCGATGCCGCGGATTCCGTCGCGCGGCCACGGGTCCGGGTTCCACAATCCGGTGGCGGTGCCCACGTATTCGATGTCGCTGTAGAGCTCCAAGATGTGTTCGGACGGCAGCGTGATCCGCAAGCCGTCGCCGACGGATTGGTTGTCGCCTTTGCTCATTCGCTCATAGGAGGCGCCGAACGCGCGGACGCGTTGCTCGATGTCGGCGAGCGACGCTTCGTCGGAGACTTTGTAGCCGAGTTTGACCAATCCGACGCCGCCCTCGGTGAGGACGACCGAGTGGTGATCGGCCTCGTCCCAGGACTTGAGGTAGACGGTGCCGTCCTCTTCGTGGACGGCGTCCATGCCGAGGGTCTCGATGTAGTGCTTCTTGGATTCGGCTAGATCGGTCACATTGATGTGGACGTAGCCCAGTCGCATTACGGACATGATGGGTACCTTTCCTAGTGTTTCGTCGAGCTGGTGATCGTGTTCTCGCGCCGCCGGGTCCCGACGAGTCCGGCCAGGACGTTCTCGAGGCGGTCCCGCGGCCCGAGTTCGAAGATCACGTCGGACTTCGGAGTTGCTCTGCACGGCAGGAACTTCTGTGTATCGGGTGCGGTGTCGTTGTCGGCGCCGTCGACGACGGGCGCACTGACCTGGGCGACGTAGGTGATCTGCCCTTCGAGCAACGTCGCCCGGCAGGCTCCGCATCCGCCGCGCCGGCACTTGTATCGAGTGCGGTAGCCCTGGCGGCGCAGGGCGTCGACGATGGTTTCGTGTGCTCGAACGCCGATGCGGAGCTGGTTCGGAAGGACAGTGACGACATGGTCGGCGTCGAGGTTCATGGCGCCGCTGTCGCCACCGTGGGAATTGTTCACTGGGCCCTCCTGAACTAGTTCCGTGCTGGTAGTTGCCGCGCCGCGCCGTCCGGTGTCAGGGGCGGTCGGTGGGGATCATCGGGTGGCGGCGGGGACGGCACGGCTGCGTTCTGCCGCGATCGTCAGCGCCACGTCGATGATCATGTCTTCCTGGCCGCCGACGTATCCGGCTTCGCCGACGCGGGCGAGGATTTCGTGTGCGGGAACCCCGTATCGGCTGGCCGCGGCTTCGGCGTGGAACAGGAACGAGTTGTATACCCCGTATTTGCCTTGGATGATCGAATTACGGTCGGCCACTGGAAGTCTGGGTATGAACGGCCTCGCGACGTCCTCGGCGACCGCGAGGATCGCGTCGGTGTCGACGCCGGTCGGCACACCGAGCCGCTCGAAGGCGGTCACCAGTATTTCCGTCGGCGAGTTTCCGGCACCGGCACCGAGCGCGCACAGTGTTCCGTCGATCTGCCGGGCACCGGCGTGGTACCCGGCGAGGGAGTTGGCGATTCCGAGTGACAGATTCTGGTGGGCGTGCACCCCGACCTGGGCGTCGTCCCCGAGTTCGGTCACCAGCGCCGCCACACGATCGGCGATACCGTCCGGCAGTAGCGCGCCGGCGGAGTCGACGACGTAGACGCACTGGCATCCCGCGTCGGCCATGATGCGTCCCTGCTGGGCAAGGTTCTCCGGTGTGGTGCGGTGCGAGAGCATGAGGAAGCCGACGGTTTCCATGCCGAGATCGCGGGCCGCGCCGAAGTGCTGAATGGATACGTCGGCTTCGGTGCAGTGCGTGGCGATGCGGGCGACCGAAGCGCCGGCATCGCGGGCGGCGCGTAGGTCGGCGACGGTCCCGAGTCCGGGCAGCAGCAGGACGGCGATGCGCGCCCGGACCGCGGTCTCGGCGGCGGTCCGGATCAGGGAGAGTTCGTCGGTTCCGCTGAAGCCGTAGTTGAAGGTCGATCCGGACAGGCCGTCACCGTGGGTGACTTCGATGATCTCGATGCCGGCCGCATCGAGCCCGGCGACGACGTCACGGACCTGCGTGGTGGTGAACTGATGTTTGACGGCGTGGCTGCCGTCGCGCAACGTGGTGTCGGTGAGGCGGACGGGTGCGTTCATCGGATGGCGACCTTTTCGGAGGTGTGGCGTGCGGCGGCGACGAGTTCTCCCACGCGCACCGCTGCGGCGGTCATGATGTCGAGGTTGCCGGCCCAGTCGGGCAGGTAGTCACCGTTGCCGCGCACTTCGAGGAAAGCAGCGACCCGGGCGTGGCCCTGCCACTCGGGGCGGGGATCATCGAACTGGGGATCGGCCTTGAGTTGGTAGCCGGGGACGTATTGCTGCACGTCGGCGACCATCCGGTGGATCGAGTCGGTGATGGCGTGCCGGTCGGCGTCGGGGGAGATGGCGCAGAACACGGTGTCGCGCATGATCATCGGCGGCTCGACCGGGTTGAGGATGATGATCGCCTTGCCGCGCTGCGCGCCGCCGACGGTTTCGATGGCGTGTGAGGTGGTTTCGGTGAATTCGTCGATGTTCGCGCGGGTGCCCGGCCCGGCGGATCTCGAGGAGATCGACGCGACGATCTCGGCGTAGGGCACGTCGGTGATTCGTGAGACGGCGTGCACGATGGGGATGGTGGCCTGGCCGCCGCAGGTGATCATGTTGAGGTTTCTCGCCTCGAGGTTCGCGCCGAGGTTGACCGCCGGGCACAGGAACGGGCCGACGGCTGCGGGAGTGAGGTCGATCGCGGTGATGCCGGCTTCGGTATAGCGGGGAGCGTTGGCCAGGTGCGCGGCGGCGGAGGTGGCTTCGAAGACCAGGTGGGGGCGGTCGGGTTGGTCGAGTAACCAGTCGATGCCGCCGGCGCTGGCCTCGACACCGAGGCTTCGGGCGCGGGTCAGGCCGTCCGAGGCGGGGTCGACCCCGATCATGTATCGCACGTCGATTCCGGTGGTGCGCTGTAGTTTGACGAGCAGGTCGGTGCCGATGTTTCCTGGGCCGACGATGGCTGCGATGGTCATGCGGTCTCCTGGGGGGCGAAAGATGCGGTGACGGAGCCGATTCCGTCGAAGGTGGCGGTGACGGCCTGGCCCGGGGTGACCGTTACCGCGGCGGTGAGGGATCCGGGCATGATCACCGATCCCGCGTCGAGGGTGATGCCGAGTGGTCCCACCGTGTTCGCGAGCCACACCAGTGCGTTGATCGGTGACCCGAGAACGGCGCCGCCGGCGCCGGTTCCGACTACCTCGCCGCCCTGGTGCACGACGCATCCGGTCAGCCGCAGGTCGCATCGGTCGAGGTACGCGGGGGTGGATCCGAGGACGACACCCGCGGACGAGGCGTTGTCGGCGATCGTGTCGGCGAGGGTGATCTTCCAGTCCGCGATGCGCGAATCGATGATCTCCAGCGCCGGGAGGACGTAGTCGATGGCACTGATCGCGTCGGCGACGCTGACCCCGGGGCCGGTCAGAGGTCGTTTGAGAACGAACGCGATTTCTGGTTCGACCTTCGGGCTGATGAAGGTGCTGGTGTCGATCGGAAGGGTCTCGAGGTGGAACATGTCCGCGAACAAGTGGCCGTAGTCGGGTTGATCGACACCGAGCTGGCGTTGCATCACCGTCGAGGTCAGGCCGACCTTGTGGCCGCGGATCACCCGTCCCTCGGCGGTCCACTGTGCAACCTGCCGAAGCTGGATGTCATAGGCCGCTGCGACGGTCAACCCGGGATACGTTTCCGTCAGCGGTGGGATGGGACTGCGGTCACCGTGGGCCGCGATCAGCGACTTCGCGGCCTGCGACAGATCCTCGTCGGTCATGTGAGCACCTCGTTCAGTGTTCGTGTTGGGCGCGGTGGGTGTGCCCGATGCGGTGTAGGAGGGTGGTGGGCCTTCTCGTCACGGGACACAGCCCGTGCCCGGTCGAGAAGACCCTGGTCGGGCGACGATCGGTAGTAGGGCGTCGATCGTCGCCCGTGCCGCCGGTGTTCCGGGGTTATTTGCGGCTGAAGTAGGAGACGTCGTCGTTGCCGATGAGGTCCGGGACAGTCCAGCCGTCGAGGTCGTACTCGCTCATGAACTGCTCTGCCAGGCCCTTCATGCTGGACACGACGCCGGTGGCCTGCGCACCGAACAGCAACTCCGCCTTGACGTTTTCGTGGTTGCCGGAGTAGTTGCGTTCGTACAGTTCGTGGCGTCCACCGAACTCGCTGCCGATCGAATCCCACAGTGCCTTCATGACCTTCACGCGGTCTACTGCCGGGATTCCGTCCGAGCCGCGCACGTACTTGTCGAGGTATGGGCGGATTTCTGTCGACTTGAAGTCGGCCGCCGAGGACGGGAGGTAGATCAGCCCGGAGGCGACGTCCTGTTCGATGATCTCCTTGATCCGGGGGTATCCCTGCATCATGAACATCCGGTAGGTCAGGCCGTATTCGAGCTTGGGGATGACGGTGTCGCCGATCCACTGTTCCGGGTCGCGCGCCATCGATTCGGTCAGCGACCAGAACAGGTTCCGCCAGCCGATGACTTCGCCGACGCGGGTCTGCACGCCGCGGAAGCCGCCGGCGCCGGTGCAGTCGAGGGCCTTCATCAACAGGCCGGCGATGAAGTCGAGCTTGACCGCGAGCCGGGTGCACCCCTGCAGCATGGCGCGCGGGAGGAAGCCGGACTGCGGGAAGAAGGTGTTGATCTTGTCGACGGCCCCGTACATGAAGACGTTTTCCCAGGGCACCAGCACCTTGTCGAAGACGAGGATGGCGTCGTTTTCGTCGAACCGGCTCGACAGTGGGTAGTCGAACGGTGTTCCGGTGATTGCCGCGTTCTGCGCGTAGGAGGCCCGCGAGATCAACTTCACCCCGGGTGCCCCCATGGGCACCGTGCAGATCAGCGAGAATTCCTTCTTCTTGATCGGGAGGCCGTAGTGGGCGATGAAGTTGTAGTTGGTGATCGCCGATCCGGTGGCGACGACCTTGGCACCCGACACGATCAGGCCGGAGTCGGTCTCCTTCTCCACCTTCATGAACACATCGCCCACCTCATCCGGCGGGAGTTGCCGGTCGACCGGGGGGTTGACGATGGCGTGGTTCCAGTACAGGACCTTCTCCTGGGATTCGCGGTACCAGCGTTCGGCGTTGGCCTGGAACGGCGAGTACAGCTCCTTGTTGGCGTGCAGCGTCCCGAGGAACGAGGCCTTGTAGTCGGGGGAGCGGCCCATCCAGCCGTAGGTCATCCGTGCCCAGGTGGCGATCGCGTCGCGGTCGGCGAGCACGTCTTCGGTGGTTTTGGCGGTACGGAAGAAGGGCATCGTCACGCCGCCGTTGCCGGTGTCGGTCGGACAGGTGAGGGTGTCGACGTGCTCACCGGTGTGCAGGTTGTCGTACAACCGGGCGATCATGCGGACCGAGTTGCGAAATGCCGGGTGGTTGGTGTGGTCTTTGACCCGCTCGCCGTGCAACCAGATCTCGCGGTCGTCCGTGATCGACTCGATGTACTCATCGCCGGTCATCGGCCGCGTGGCATAGGTCTGGGGTTGGTTGACGGGTGCGTCCGCCGCTGGATTGACCTGGGTCGGGTCGGTGGAGGCCACGTCAGTGACAGGGGCAGTGGTGGTCATGGTGTTTCCCTTCGATATGTCAAAGCTGTGAGGCAGTGGTGGGGAGTTGTGCGGACTACGCCGGTTGCCCCGCCATGAGGTGAAGTGGCGTGAAAGAGGTGGTCGCGTCGAACCAGCCGCTATTAGGGTCGTCCATCGACCCGTTCCACGCGGAGCCGGCGGACGGACCACCGAGGCCATGGAATTTGCTGCGGTAGAACAACAGTGGGTCGTCATTGCTGGTGGTCACATCGACGATCTCACCGATGAAGATGATGTGGTCACCGCCGTCGTACTGGGCCCACGGTGTGCAGGACAGTGTGGTTGCCGCCCCGCAGAGCAGGGGAGCGGTCGGCCCGTCAGCCCACACCGGGCCCGGTACTTGCGGACGTCCCGCGAAATGCATCGCGGTGTCCACCTGATCGGCGCCGAGGATGTTGACCGCGAACGGCGCGTCACTGAGGAACCCGCACGCCTTCGACTTGCGGGTGAGCGTCACCTGACACAGCGCGGGTTCGAGCGATACCGAGGTAAACGCGGTCACCGTCGCGCCATGAGGCTCACCGTCGGCATTTCTGCAGGTAATGACGGTGACACCGCTGGCGAACTGCCCGAAAATGTCACGTAGTGTGCGTGCGTCCATGCGTGGCCACCTGCTTTCGTTCGCTTGGCCGAGTCGACTCGACTTCGGGGTACGAACCCAAGGTATGACTGGGGTCACAGGGCTGGCGATCCACTCAGCGAAGGGGCTATCCACTCAACGCAACGAGGAAATCGCGGACCCGGTCAGGCTTTCCTGGTGATATAACTCACTAGAAGCGACGTTGTCATACGCGGCATCATCGAGGGCCGCGCTGGAGAGGTTGGTACGACTCTCGTGGAGAACACAGGCGATATCCCACCCTTCGAGGACTGGCACCACGTCCACGAAGCGGTCGCCGATGCGTACTTCCCGCACGTGATGAGGCCACTGGCTGCCGGAGCCAAACCCCATGCGTCACTGGGAAGCGTCGATCTCGGATCATGTCGCATCACGCACATGGCACTCGGCGGTGAGGTCACCGTGGTGTCGGAACACCCCGGCGCCTACGGCATCAACATCCCGGTCAGCGGAGAAATGAAGTCGGTGATCGAGCGCACCGAAGTTGTCTCCGCTGTAGGGCAGGCCACCGCATGCCCACCGAACGTCCGCACGGTCATCCCACACTGGAACGCCGAATGCCGCCTGATCGGATTCAAGATCGACGAAGACTACTTGCGACGCGAAATGGACCGCATTCTGGACCGGCCCGGACGACAACTACCCCTGCAACTCGATCTCCGCAGCGACACCGCACAAAGCTGGCTGAAATTCCTGCGTTCGACATACGACCAGATCGAGTCCAACGACAACCTCTTACGCAACGACCTGATGCTCGCCCAATTGTCCGGGGCCATCACGACGGGGTTCGTCCTCGCCGCGGTACCCGACGAGGAACCCGGTCGGTTCACCGACCGCCCCCGCATCGTAAAGCGAGTTCTCACAGCAATTCACGATGATCCCGCACGAGCATGGACACCCGGAGACATGGCCGAGATAGCGGGAGTCAGCGTGCGAAGACTGCAACAGGCATTCCGCGAGTACGTCGGGATGACGCCTTTCGCCTACCTGCACGACGTCAGGCTCGAATGCGCACACACGGACCTGATCGTATCGGCACCACCAACAACGGTCCTGGACATCATATTCCGTTGGGGCATCACCCATCCGGGACGCTTCGCGGCAGAATACCGACGCAAGTATGGCGTCTCGCCCTCACAAACTCTCACGAACTAGGTTCGTGTGTCCGGCCTTCCGGACCGCAGCCTTCGCTCGCTGGTATCGATTCCGGGCGGGGGATGTACCGTTCACCGGTAGGGTACGCAGTCCGCGTCCACCAGCATCGTCTCTGGTGTGCGGCAACGCAGCCACCGCACAACGCGTACCGCAGGACGGATCGTGTTTTGTACTGATAACGGTAACCGCGGCCGACATGACGGTAATTCAGAACACCCCGCGGCCGACCGGATCGTCCACGCGGCGTATCAGTCCGCCCGCTCGATCGACAACCTCGGTTGTTGATGGTGCGGCGTAATGCAGAGCCACGGCGCCCGTCCCAAAGCGCAGTGGTTCGGTGGAGTGGCAGACGACGTGCAGTGCACGGAGTTGCTGGGAGTCGCACGCGCAGTACGCGGTCGCGCGGCAGCGACGCAGCAGCGAGGAGTGTGGCCGAGCAGGTTTGCCCGGTCGGTCGGGGCGCTCTCGGTCCGATGGTCTGTGGGCGCCACGGCAGCGAAGGCACTGTGGAAGTGCCTCAGCTTCCGATGAGACGGACTGCCAGTCCTGCATTGACGCGTTGCACCGTCCGCTGAACGTAGCTGATTGCCCAGGGCAGGCGGGGCTTCGTCAGTCGCATGGACGGTCCGGACAGGGATACGGCTCCTAGTGGTTGACCCGCCGGGGTTTTCACCAACATGGCGACCGCATTGACTCCTCGCTCAGCTTCGCCAAGGCTCACCGCGTAGTCCCGGTAGCCCTTCATTGCGCGGCGAAACTCGTCGAGATCGGAATATCCGCTTTCGGGGGGCGGGCCGTCTGGGTAAATCGCGAAGAAGGTGTTGTCGGGCAGCTCCGCGAGGAAAAGTTTGCCGGCGGCTGCGATGTGTGCCGGTATCAAGCCTCCGACCCTGCTTCCCACGCGTAGTGGCTGAGTGGCTTCGACGCTGTCGATGATCTTGACCATCTGCCCTTCGAGGACGATCAGGTGGGCCGTTTCGTCCGTTTCGTCGACAAGCCAGTCAAGGTGTGGCCGAACAAGTTCTTTCAGTTGCGTCTTGTTCAGGCCGGCCGTATTGCCTGCTGTTCCATCGTGGCTGTATGTCTTGTCGTCGTTCTGGCGAGCGAAGCCGTTGGCGCACAGCGTGCCGAGGAGCCGGTGTGCCGTCGACCGCGCCACGCTGAGATGGTCGGCCGCGTCGCTGACACGGACTGCGTCCTGTTGTTGCAGGTAACGCAGCAACCGCAGCACATTGTCCGCCGAAGTGTAGGTACCAGGATTCGACATAGAGGAATTCTATCTTCAACTATTCCTCTATGACTAATCAGGTACGTAACGTGGATCACGCGCAAGCGAGACCGATGACCGAATCCACCCGACGACGTGGGTGGTCGATCAACGTCCGGCTGTAACCGGAGGGTGGCTGCTTGCCAATTGTGTGGAAAGCAATGGAACGGAACCGATTCGGGCCGTTCTCCTGCACCTCGAGACGTTCGCCGCCCTACGGGGAGTGCCGATGGTTCGAGATTTGGTTCGAGGAATCGAGGATCATGAGTTATTACGCCAGCATCAACCCGGCGACCGGTGAGCGTGTGCGGGAGTTCGATCGTGCGACGGACGCGGAGATCGAGTCCGCATTGACCGGTGCGGCCACGGCGTATCGGGAGTGGCGCGAGGTATCTGTGGCCGAACGGGCCGACACTCTGCGACTGCTCGCGAAGGCCTGGCGTGACCATCTCGGCGAACTCGCGCCGATCCTGACCGTGGAAGTGGGCAAGCCGATTTCCCAGGCGCGAGCCGAGGTCTCGCTGTGCGCCGACATCTTCGAGTATTACGCGGACCAGGGGCCCGTCTTCCTCGAGGACGAGGTGCTGTCGATTGCGGGTGGGGGGACGGCCGTCGTGCGCACCGAACCGATCGGCCCTCTCATGGGGGTGATGCCGTGGAACTTCCCCTACTACCAGGTGGTCCGTTTCGCCGCACCGAACCTGATCTCGGGGAACACGCTGGTTCTCAAGCATGCACGCAATTGCCCGCAGTCGGCACTCGCCATCTGCCGGATGTTCGCAGTTGCGGGGTTGCCGGACGGCGTGTATGTCAATGTGTTCGCCGACAGTGGGCAGGTGGGGCGGATGATCGCCGACCCCCGTATCCGGGGGGTATCGCTGACCGGCTCCGAGCGGGCCGGATCCGCCGTCGCCGAGATCGCCGGCCGGCACCTGAAGAAGTTCGTGCTCGAGTTGGGCGGGTCGGATCCGTTCCTCGTGCTCGACGACACCGATCTCGACGAGGTGGTATCGGCAGCGGTCGACAACCGCCTCTACAACGCCGGACAGGCGTGCACGGCGTCGAAACGATTCCTCGTCCTGGATCAGGTGTACGACCGATTTCTGACGAAATTCACCGAAGCGATGGCCTCCGTGGCGCCGGCCGACCCCACTGATCCGTCGACAACGTTGGGACCACTCTCGTCCCCCGGAGCGGTCGATGAACTCGACGAACAAGTCGCCGACGCGGTAACGAAAGGTGCACAACTCCTCACCGGCGGTCACCGCCCGCAAGGTGGGGCCGGCGCCTTCTACGAGCCCACCGTTCTGGCGGGAGTGACCCCGCAGATGCGCGCCTACCACGAGGAACTGTTCGGACCCGTCGCCGTCGTCCATCGGGTGCGCAGCGAGGACGACGCGATCGCCGCGGCCAACGAGTCCCCGTTCGGTCTCGGCGCAGCCGTCTTCACCGGCGATCCCCAGCAGGCCCGACGAGTCGCCGAACGACTGGACGTGGGCATGGCGTGGATCAACGGCACCAGCAAGAGCTCACCCGATCTGCCGTTCGGCGGTGCCAAGAGTTCGGGAGTCGGCCGCGAGCTGGGTCGATACGGAATCGACGAGTTCACCAACAAGAAGCTGATCCGGACCGTCCGCTCACTCACGGTCCGGTAACGAGAACCTACGAACGGTCGGCCACCGCAGCTTGACCGAGTCGCCGCAGAAGAGCAGCAAAATCGTACGGAACACATTCGATAGCAATGCCTTTCGCCTTCACTGACGTGTTCGCGAAGGCGCCACATCCAGACTTCCCAGTCCGCGGTTGCCGAAACTGCAGAGCGGGTGTCGACGAAAGGGTGCAACCATGACGATCAGAACCGCGTTCAAGTCCATGTCGGTCGCCGAGCTGACAAGAAAGCTCGCGTCCGCGGAAACCGCCTCGTTGCTCCTTGCCCTGGTGGAGATGACCGGCGACACCGCACCGCTCGACCGGTGGGGCAAGTGGATCCAGGGTCCGACACCGATCAATGCCGAGTTCCCCACGGCCGAAGCCGAGGAAATCCGGGCTCAGGTCGCCGACCTGCTGATCGAGCGGGGGGCACAGACAGAACGTCTTTCGGAGGATTCGGAGCGGTTCCGGGCGCTCACCGCGGCCGCGACCGACAGGGTGATACCCGATGCGGAGAAGCCGCTGGTACTGAAGGAAATGGGCCTGCTCGACGAGGCGTTCGTCGACTGGAGCGCCGTACGACCGGATCGTGCGGACCAGTTCCCGGTCGTGATCATCGGTGCCGGCATGTCCGGGATCGCCACCGCGATCCACCTCGAGCGGATGGGGATTCCGTTCGTCGTGCTCGACAAGAACGACGAGGTCGGCGGCACCTGGTTGGTCAACACGTACCCGGGATGCGGGGTCGACATCGCAAGCCACTACTTCTCGTTCTCCTTCGCGCCCAAATCCGACTGGAGCCGGTACTACGCGAAACAGCCGGAGATCCTCGCGTACCTGAAGGACATCGTTCGCACCTTCGGTATCGGCGAGAAGATCGAGTTCCGCACCACCGTTCAGTCGGTTTCCTACGAAGAGGCCACACAGGAGTGGGTCCTCGAAATCCGGACCGGCGACGGACCGGCCCGAACCATGCGAGCGAAGGTGGTTGTCAGCGGTGTCGGCGCGCTGAGCACACCCTCCGTCCCGGAGCTTCCCGGCCGAGGGGAGTTTCGGGGAAAGGTGTGCCACTCGGCGGAGTGGGACCCGACCATCGACGTGACCGGTAAGAAGGTCGTCCTGGTCGGGAACGGGGCGAGCGCCAACCAGATCGGCCCGGCGATCGCACCTGATGTCGAAAGACTGACGGTGCTGCAGCGCAGCCCGCAGTGGGTCAACGGTGTCACCGGGTATCTCGACTCGGTCCCCGAGGACGAGAAGTGGGTGCTCTCGAACATTCCCGCGTACGAACGGTGGTTCCGGGTACGGACCATGCTCTCGATGAACGACGTCATGCGCCCGGCGGCAACTGTCGACAAGAACTGGGACGGGCCCGAGGGAACGATCAATGAGGCTAACGAGAAGCTGCGTGAACGCCTGATCGGCTACATGAGATCCGAGCTCGGGGAGCGGCAGGATCTGCTGGACCAGATGGTGCCGGACTTTCCCCCGATGATGAAGCGGATGCTCCGCGACAACGGCTGGTGCCGGATGTTCCGTCGCCCGACCGTCGAGCTGGTGACCGGGGCGGCCAGCCGGTTCACGGAGAACGGCATCGTCGACGAACACGGCCGGGAGCACGAAGCCGACATCATCATCTTCGCGACCGGTTTCACGGCGGCGCGCATGCTCTCGTCCTACGAGGTCGTCGGCCGTGACGGGGTCTCCATCCGCGACGTGTGGGGCGAGGAGGACCCGCGCGCCTACCTCGGGCTCACGGTCACCGGGTTCCCCAACCTCTTCATCCTGTACGGGCCGAACACGAACATCGGTGTCGGAGGAAGCATCTTCTTCCAGGCCGAGGCCCAGAGCACCTGCATCGCCCGGCTGATCCGCGACATGATCGAACGCGGCGCCTCCAGCGCCGAGGTCCGGCAGGACGTCTTCGAGGACTACAATCGCCGCCTCGACCAGGAGATGGAGACGCTGATCTGGTCGCTTCCCGTCGGTACCACCTGGTACCGGAACTCGAAGGGCAGGGTCACCGCCAACATGCCCTGGACCTCAGCCGACTACTGGAACATGACCCGGTCCACGTCTCTGGACGACTTCGTCGTGCGTTACCACGACGACGAACGAGGAACCGCACATGCCGACGACATCTACCGGGAGTTGGACAGCGATGTCGCACGTACGCACTGACCTGACCACTCCACGGTTCTTCGCCGAACGCACCACGCCGGCGATGAACCCGGACACCGATACCTGTGTCGTGTTCATCCACGGCCTCGGCGGCAACTCGATGGTCCACCATCCACTGCAGGAAGCCGTCGCCGGTATCCACGCCACCGTCGCGATCGACCTCATCGGTCTCGGCCGGAGCCGGCACCGTGTTCCGGAATCAATGGAGACCTGGGTCGACCAGATCCAGGAGGCCGTGGCCGCGGCGGGACGGTTCCAACACCTGATCCTCGTGGGACATTCGTTGGGCACCTTGATCGCTCGTCATGTCGCGGCCCGCGACGCGCGGGTGGATGCGCTGGTGCTGTTCGGTCCGATCACCGCCCCCAGCGACGAGCAGCGCCCGGTCTTCACCTCGCGGGGGCAGGCCGCCCTCACCGACGGCATGCCCGCCGTCGCGGACAATTTCGGAGTCGCGAGCCTCGCCGCGCACACCCTCGCCGGCAAGCCGCTCTCCGTTGCCCTGGTTCGGGAGTTCCTCCTGGGACAGGACCCCACCAGTTACGCGGCGTGCTGCGCGGTCATCGGTGCCGCCACCGAACCCGGTGCTCCGATGGCCCAGGCATGCCGGGCGTTACTCGTCCGAGGATCCGACGACAGAATTTCCTCGCACGAGCTGGTCTTCGCCGTTGAGCACGGCCTGCGTCCGGCACAGACGCGGACCGTCGTCCTCGACGGAGTCGGACACTGGCCGCAAATTGAATCCGTCGATGTCTGCACCCAGCTGCTCCTCGAACACGTTCACAGCACACACCCGCTTGCACACCCGGCCACTGAGCCGAACACACGAACACTTTCATCGAAACGGAGAAATGACATGAAGGACCTCGAGGGCAAGGTCGCCATCGTGACCGGCGCCGCCCGCGGAATCGGACTCGATTACGCCCTTCGGCTGGCCGAGCGGGGCGCAAACATCGCGATCTGCGACCTGAACCTGCAGTCGGCGCACGAATACGAGGAGGAGTTGAACCGTCTCATCGACGGCGATCTCGAAAAGACGCTGCGCCAGTGGGGAACCGATGTGATCCTCGAACAGGTCGACGCCACCGATCGGGACTCACTCCAGAACTTCGCCGACACGGTGCATCAGACCTGGGGACGCATCGACGTGCTGGTCTGTAATGCCGGCGGCGGCGGCAACTTCGCCGCACAGCGGCCCTCGGAAATCGACGAGTCGGCGATGCACGCGACATTCGAGCGGAACATCTTCTCCACGATCCACACCGTCGCCGCCGTCGCTCCCTACATGAAGCAGCAAAAGTCCGGAAAGATCATCACGATCTCGTCCTTCACCGGGACGATGGTCCTCGGTGACGGACACGGCGCCGACTACGCCGTCGCCAAGGGAGCCGTCGCCCACTACACCCGCTGCCTCGCGCAAGACCTCGGCCCCGCGGGCATCACGGCCAACGCGATCGCCCCCGGTTTCATCGCCAGCGGTCAGTTCAAGGCCCGGCTCGGCGCCGCCGACCCGAAGCGTCTCGAGGAGTGGATCAACATGAGTGCCCTCCGCCGGCTCGGTACCCCCGAGGACTGCGCCGACCTCGTCGAGTTCCTCGTAGGACCGAAGTCCGACTTCATCACCGGCCAGGTCATCTGCATCGACGGCGGCATCACCCGCTCGGCGCACTGACCACCGAACCATCCTGCACGACGGACCTTTCGTTCGTGCCCTGACCTGCACCGCGGTGGAACCCACCTCGTCACCGATTTCACCACCGAGCCCGACACAATGACGATCCACCTGCACGGGAGCACCGTGTGGGAGACGATATGACAAGGAATGTCCCATGACCACGACAAGTCAGACGAGTCAGGTGAAGCCGCCAGCACACCCTGAACGCTCGACTCCGAGCACAGCACGCGCGTGGGCGGTGGCGATCGTCCTCTTCGTCTTCATGCTGCTGAACTGGGCGGACAAGGCGATCCTGGGGCTCGCCGCCGAGCCGCTCATGACGGAACTGGGTCTGTCGGCCTCGCAGTTCGGCCTCGCGAGCAGCGCCGTCTTCTTCCTCTTCGGTCTCTCCGCCCTGTTCACCAGCACACTGTCGGACCGAGTCGGAACCCGCCGCCTGCTGCTCGTCATGGCTGTGCTGTGGTCGGTCGCGATGGTCCCGGTCCTGCTCGTGCCGACGCTCGGAGCGCTCATCGCCGGTCGCACCCTCCTGGGAGCCGCAGAAGGCCCCGCCTCGCCGCTGGCCAGTATCGCAGCCATGAAATGGTTCCCCGCGGAGAAACGGACCCTTCCGGTCTCCATCGTCGTCACCGGCTCCCTCATCGGCCTCGCCGTGGCCGCGCCGACGCTGAGCTGGGTGATCTCGAACTGGGGATGGCGTTCGGCGTTCATCCTGATGGCCGGCCTCGGACTGATCTGGGCCCTGGTCTGGCTTGTCGTCGGCAAGGAAGGCCCGTACCTCTCGGCGGACACCGCTGACGAGGCGGACGCGGATGCGGAGTCGGTCAACACCGTCAAGCTGCCATGGTGGAAGCTCCTCTGCACGCGGACGTGGCTGTGCTTCACTCTCGGACTGTTCGCCGCCTACTGGACCTCCGCGCTGCTGCTGAGCTGGATACCCCACTTCCTGACCTCGCAGCTCGGCTTCTCGGCGGTCACCGCCGGTAACCTCTTCGGCGGTGCAGCGCTGCTCTGCGCGATCGCCATGCTGCTGCAGGGCTTGATCGGTGACCGCGTCATGTCCCGTGGCGGCTCCAGCTGGATCGCACTCGGTTGGGTCAGTGGCGGTGCGGTCCTGACCAGTGGAATCGCGATGCTCGTCTTCGCTGTGCTGCCCGGACACGGTGTCGTGAAGATCGTTGCGATGCTGGTGGCGTTTTCGTTGTGCCTGGCCGTGGGAAGCGCGGCACCCAACGCGATCGCCCACATCATCCCGTCTCAACAGCACGGGTTGGGGCTGGGTTCCTACATCGCCTTCGGCACTTCTGCCGGGGTCATTGCGCCAGCTTTCACCGGACGTGTCCTCGACCTCGCAGCAAGTGAGAGTGATGGGTACTTCATTAGCTTCGTCGTCTCGGGCGTGCTCATGGTGGCGGCCGGCGGGATGCTGATCGCACTGGGTAACCCGGACCGGGACCGCAAGCGGTTGGAGGCGGCTTCCACGAAGCTGAGCCCGACTGCATAGCCACAGCCGTCTCGATCCGCTCCGCCACGCGCATTCAGACGCACAGACACCCTCAGAAGAGAGTCGTACATGAACGAGAAGACAAAGGTCGTGTTCGCCGGTCTCGGGATCATGGGATTCCCGATCGCGAAGAGAATCCACGAGGCAGGGTTCGACCTCACCGGAGTGGACAACTCCGAGGCGGTGCGCGCGAAGGCCCACTCCGCGGGGATCCGAATGACCGAATCACTTATCGAAGCCGTCGCGGACGCCGACATGGTCCTGATGATGCTCCCAACAGTCGAGATCTCCCGCCTGGTGTTCGACGAGGTACTGGCTCATGCCCCGGCGGCATCGAAACTGGTGCAGCTGGGCACGATCGGATACGCCGAGGCCGTGCGCGAGGCCGAGGCGGCCCGGACGAAGGGGGTGACCTACCTCGATGCACCGGTCATCGGCGGGGGTGCTCCGGCCGCCGAGGCCGGCAACCTGAAGATCCTGGCAGGCAGCGATGGGCCGATCCCGGCTGGAACGGAGCAGTTGTTTCGCTGCTTCAGCGCCCACACCTTCCACCTGGGCATCCCGGGCGCCGGGCAGATGACCAAACTCGTCCACAACACCCTGCTGGCCTCGATCGCGACGTCCACGGCGGAAGCATTCGCAGTGGCACGGGGTTTCGGCATTGATCCAGATGTGGCCTGGGACGTCTTTCGCTCGTCCTCGACTAACTCGTTTGCGCTCGAGTGGCTCTTCGCGCCGGCCCTGAAAGACGACTACAGCGGCGGCGCGAAAGTAGACATCCTCCTCAAGGACCTCCGGCTGTTCATGGACGCGCTCGAGGTTCGTGACCCCGGCGACGTGGTCAAGCACGGTCGCGGGGCGCTCGAGCTCTACGAGGACTGCCATCGGCTCGGACATGGACAGGACGACATCGCCGTCGTCTTCAAGGTTCTCGGGGAGCGCGCCACGGCCGGAGATGGTCTGGGGGCATAGCCTTTCCACGCCTATCGGCCACCAACCACCCCGCAAACTCCGCGCCGTCCGCATCGATGAACTTCGCCACCGTCATTAGGAAAATATCGTGATCGACAGTGAACCCGACTACCGCTTCACGCTCGCCAACGAACGCACCTTCCTCGCCTGGATCAGGACGGCATTGGCGCTGCTCGCTGCAGGTGTCGCCGTAGGTCAGTTGTTCACGGCGACACACGGCGAATCCCTCCAACAAGTGCTGGGAATCGTGTGCATCACGCTCGCGACCACGATCGCGCTGGGTGCGTTCGTCCGGTGGCGGCAGGTGCAATCAGCGATGCGACGGGGTGACCCCCTACCAAACTCCTCCATGGTGCGACTGACCGTGGGCGGGGTCTGCGCCGCGGCCATAGTGTGCGGGACCTTGGTCCTCACGTGAACCTTGCGGACGGCCGAGATCCGGGACTTCAACCCGAACGGACCACTCTGGCGTGGCGACGCACCCTGCTCACCGCAGGATGCACGCTCTTGCTCTGCCTACGCGCGGCGACGACCGCGTCGTCGCCCGCTTTGCTCGGCGTCGTCGGACTTGTGCTGTTAACGGTCGGCGTCCTGGCGTCGTGTTCGATTGTGCGAGCTCGCCGCTATCGGAGAAATCCCCACGATCCGCGCCCTATGCCCGACCTCGGCCCGGCGGCCGTCAGTGTCTCAATGGCGTTGGGGGCAGGCGTTTATCTTGCCCAACTGCTCTGAACAGGTTCGTGACCGACCGGTCGGCGAGTCGAGTACCCGAGCCGGTCGCACCGCATCCAGCGTGCCAGAAACTGATCGGTGCGAAAAGGAAGGAGAGATGGCGTGGTCGTGGAACAGTTGTTCCTGGGAGCAGTGGTCGTCGCGGTTGCGGCCGCGATCGGGGGAGTTTCGGGTTTCGGGTTCGCTTTGGTCTCGACCCCGCTCTTCCTGCTGATCGGCCTTCCACTGCCCACGGTGGTGGCGATCAACTTGGCTTTCGGTATGTCGACCCGGCTGACCGTTGCCGTTCAGTTGTGGCGGGAGATCGACTACGGCCGTGTACTGACTCTTCTCGTCGGCACTGTGCCAGGGATAGCTCTCGGGTGGCTCCTTCTCGAACACGTGGACACGGCCATTCTCAAAAAGGGGGTGGGAGTCGCCGTTCTCGTGGCGGCACTCGTGTTGGCGACGTCGCGGCCTACTGGCCGACGGTTCGGGCGTGCAGCAGCATCCGGGGTCGGCGCCTTGGCCGGTGCGCTGGGCATCGTCGCATCGTTGAACGGAGTGCCTCCTGCGGTCATGTACGCCCATGAAGGGCGCAGTGCGACCTCGACACTCGCCGACCTGGCCGGTTTCCTTGTGGCCTCCAGCATCCTGTCGGCTGTGGTGGTTGTGATGAGCGCACCCCGCGACACCGGGACCATTCTGATCGGAGTGGCCTGTTGGTTGCCGGTCGCATTGGTTGTAACAGCCATCAGTACCCGCTTTGCGCGGCGATTGCCTGCGGCGACCTTCCGTAAGGGAGTGATTGTGCTGATCGCTGCGGGAGGTCTGTCCGTCCTGCTCTCAAGCTGATCCGCGGCTGTCGATGACAGTGCCCGCTGGACGCCGCGGCCGCGATCACCGTTCCGACGAGCTCGTTCGTGGCAAGCAATCCAATGTGGTCAGCATATCGGTTGGTCGGATTCGCTCCGAAGTCGGTGGTCGTCCGACCGAATGCCGTCCGCAACCCCCCGGTTGGGCCGCAAACGAAGTGCTTGAGGTCAACGCGAAGCCCCGCGCATCCCCTCGGTTCTAGACGATTGAAATAAGTTGTGAAATACAGATATTCAATGTTCTGTGCATAGCCAGTTAGCGAACAGTTCATCGATGGTCCGGCGATTCCGGTGGCCAGGTGAGGTGCGCTGCGCGACATTCTTGGGACGGCGGCCGAATCTCCCTGCGTGGTCCACGCGCACGCTTTCTCGGGACGGCGGCCCGCACTGACGGATCGCTCACAAAGCCAGAAGCGACTACTTGTCGAGGCGGTACTCATTTCCCTCGGTGTCGTTGTGTCGGGCGGGCGTTCACACTGTTCGAGTTCAGGTGGGGGAGAGGATGGCGCTGTGGTCGGCGATGATGAGGGCGACAAGGTCGCGGCCGGGGCCGTGGTCGAGGGGCAGGGGCGTGGTGGTGGGGTCGAGGGTCAGGTCGGGGTGGGGTGTGAGTGCGGGGTCGGTGGTGAGGATCCAGGCGAGGGTGTCTTCGTTGTGCCGGGGCCGGTAGGCGAGGCCGTCGAGGTCGGGGTCGGCGGTACGGATGGCGTTCGCCCACCGGCGGGTGGTGACGTAGTGCCGGGCTTCGCATTTGGTGAGCCAGAGGTCTTGCCCGATGACCGAGAGGTGTGGGCCGTGGAGTGCGGCGACGGTGAGGGTGCGGGTGACGGTGAGGGCGGTCAGGGTGCGGCCGGTCACGGCGGAGGCGGGCACGATCCGGGTGATCGTAGGGTCCAGGGGGAGGTCCCGGCAGATGGTTTCGGCGATCGCACCGTCGGGGCTGTCGGCGATATAGAGGTAGCCGTAGCTGCGGCCCGAGGGAGTCGAACCGGCCGCCGGTGAGTTCGTCGGGTTGGGCGGTCGGGTTCGGGGCGTGCGGGGCGCGGTGGCTGCTGTGCACCCGCCACACCACCGTTCCGGCGGTGAGCACGGTGCGGTGCGCCGGCCGGAGTAAACCTGCGGCCGGTGGTTCGATGTTCGGCATCAGTCGGGCAGTACCGCGGCGGCGAGCCGCTCGAGCTTGTGACCGGTAGCGGGGTCCGGGTCGGCGGCGAGGTCGGCCGGGGTCTGCCCCTTCGGTAGCCGGGTGGAGGGGGTCAGCCACCACGACGCCACCCCCCAGGGGTCGGCGGCCGCACCGAGGGTCGTGTTGATCGCGGCGACTGTTTCGCGGACCGAGGCGGTGGCCTCGTCGAACTGGAATGCCGGGTACCGGTAGCTGTTGCCCACCGGGAGGGCCACAACCTTGCCGGTGGTGCGGAGCCGGGAGGCGACGGTGCGATCGGATGCGGGCCGGTGCAGGACGGCGGCGACCTGGCCGGCGGTGAGCATCGGGTGGTCGAGGATGTGCCGGCGGGCGGCTTGCTCGAGGTCGGCTTGTGCGATGGCGTCGTCGACGAGGTCGGCGCCGATCCGGGTGGCCTGGGTGCGGTCGGTCAGGGTCGGTGCCATCGCGAGCAGGGCGGTCACCTGATTGCGGACCAGGTGCATCTCGGGCCGGGCGGCGAGTTCGGAGGCGACGACGTCGATCAGTTCGGGGGTCGACAGATCCGACAAACGTCGTTCGTCCGGCGACGGAGCGGCGTGCGGGCGGTCGCCGGCACCGGTGTAGCGGCCGGTCGTGGTGTCTCGGCGCAGGCGGTAGCCGGCGAGCTTGTGGTGTCGCCTCGGAGGGATCGAGCGGTGGGTCGACATGAGCACTCCTTGCTACGTTTGCACCGCAATCTTACATCGTTGCTTTCGTTGCGGCGAGGAAAGGAGGCGCATGCAGTTGATCACCGCCCACTCAGGGCAGAATGCGACCGTGAGCGATCGAACCGCTGCAGACGTCGAGCGTGAACTCGCCATGCTCGCCTACATACGCGGCCGACTGCGGGCTTCGGAGGGCGAAGATTTCCGCATCCCGACCGCTGCCGTCGATCAGGTTCTCGATGAGTTCAACAGTCTCGAACGATCACCCCGAGATCTCACCTGATGCCGTGCAGGGCCCGGGGTGCTGGTCACCGGTGTGAAGGGGTCGCGCCCCGGTGACGTTCACCGGGGGTCTGGCATGCGTTGCCACGTCACCCCTGCTCCGGGAAACCAGCCCGCATTTACTCGGTTAGGGCACAGTCCACATGCCCATCCCTGGCCAGAATGTGGTGCTGTAGGGGATGCCCAGGGTGATGGTGGCGACGAGGACACCGGACCCGGTCGCGGCGGCGACCGGCGGCGGTGATTGTGGGGAGGTGGATGCTCGCACCTCGGTATCCCCGGTCGCGCCGGTGGTGAGGTTGCGCCAGTGCACGGTCCCGGTGCATCCGGTCTCCATACGGAAGTACGTGAGACCCGGTGTTGCGGTGTCGGTTCGCGCGATGACGCGGCCCTGGCAGACGCCCATCCACGTCGCATACTGAAACGACAGCGTGTTGCCGGCTACCGGCACGGGCAGAACCGTATCGACCGGTGCCGCTGACACAGTCGGTGCACCGACGATCGCAGCAGTCAGCGTCGCCAGGGTGGCGATTCCGGCCGCGAGAAGGCGCAGCAGACGGGGTCGCGATGAATCCTTCATGACCGGTCCTCTCGGGTGATGTGAGGCCATCTTCCGCCGGACAGCCACCACGGTTTGCCGGAATCACGGACTCCATGGCGACGTCGGCGCGATGCGGCGCCGGCGGCAAGGCCGAGGCGGTTGTCGATCGGGGGCGGAATTGCTGCAGCGCGCGCATCTTCTCCGAGGTGCGGCCCGACCGCGCGCCACGCGCTGAGCCCGCGTCGATCGGATTTGCCACCACGCGGGCTCACTTCTTCTGATGTGCAGTGTCATTCACATAGATGACACCGGTTGGCTCGGGAGAATCGGCCCGTTTACGCCGTGCGGGTAGGCGATGGCGCATTGTTTGCCGGGTGATGTCCGAGGGTGTAACGAACCGATTAGTATGCGCAGTTGATGCGACGGACGTCGGTAGCCGGGCTTCGGCTTTTGTCCGGCCGCGCAGGGTTGGTGCGGTTCCGGGTCGAACGAGGGTGGTTCTGGTGGAGTTTCCGATGCTGTCCAAGGGACAGAATTTGTCGCTGCCCGCTGAGGTGGAGCAGATCGATGTGGTGCTGGGGTGGACCGAGTCGGAGGTCGAGGTCGATGCGTCGGCTTTGCTGCTGAATTCCGGCGGCAAGGTCCGCTCCGACGAGGATTTCGTGTTCTACAACCAGCCCGAGTCGACGGACGGGTCGATCCGGTTCCTGGGTACGAGCGGCACCGAGGAAGGTGCGCAGGCGAGGATCGCGATCGACCTGTCCGCCGTGCCGGAAGACGTGCAGACCGTGGCCTTGGTCGGCAGTGTCGCCGACGGCAGGTTCGGTGATCTCGGAAAGCTCGCTCTGCGTGTCGTCGACGGGGCCGGGTACACCCTTGCCGAGTACGTCACGGCCGATGCCACAACCGAGTCGGCGTTCGTGTTCGGCGAGGTGTACCGCCGCAACGCCGAGTGGAAGATCCGGGCGGTCGGGCAGGGCTGGGAGTCCGGACTGGCGGGTTTGGCCACGGACTTCGGCGTCGACATCGACAACGAGCCGGATCTCGAACCCACCACCGGCGATGACTCATCCGGCAGTGTCGAACCCGCTGCGCCGCCGCACGGGTCCGCCGGTGAGACCACGCAACTGGTGCCCGAACTGCCCACCCCACCCACCGCACCGGCGACACAGGCGAAGCCGAGGACCCGGGGTGTCCGCACCGCCAAGCGAGCGGTGAGAAAGTCGAAGCCGATCGAATTCACCCTCGCCGAACAGGACACCTGGCAGCCGGCGCGGTTGTTCTCGGTCATCGGTGTCGGGACCGGTGAAGAACAGGAGCGCAGGGCCACCTCCGCCTTGATCGCCACCATGCAGGCGGTGCGCCCCTTCGCACGCGCGGTGTGCGCCCGGATAGGGGCCCCGGTCGGGGTCTTCGAAGGCTACGTGGAGGTGGCGTACGAGCGGGGTGAGAGCAAGGTGATCCCCGACGCGGTGCTGAAGGTCTCCCGCGGCGCCAGGGTGTGGACCGGCCTGCTCGAGGTCAAGACCGGCAACGGCAAGCTCACAAAGGAGCAGCTCGAGAACTACCTCGACGTGGCACGGAAGAAGAAGTACGACGTGGTGGTCAGCCTGTCGAACGACGTCCCCGCCAGTACCGGGGAGTTGCCGGTCGAGGTCGACCGCCGCAAGCTCGCCAAGGTCGCGCTGCGCCATCTGTCGTGGGCGGAGGTGGCGCACGAGGCACGGATGTTGCTCTCGCACGGCGGTATCGACGACGACCTGCAGGCCTGGATCCTGGCCGAGTTCCTGCGTTACCTCGATCACCCCCGCTCCGGGGCGGCCGAGTTCGTCGACATGGGCCGGCACTGGGTGACCGTCCGCGACGCGGTCACCACCGGCACCCTCCGCGCCGGCGACCAGAAAGCCGCCGCCGTGGCCGACACCTGGGTGTCCCTCTCCCGTCATCTCGCGCTGTGCTGACCGCCGAACTCGGTGTCACCGTCAAACACATCCTGCCCCGCCGTCACGGCAGCGACCCGGCAGCCCGCAATGCGGCGGTAGCCGAAAGGTTGGCCACCGACGGGGTGTTCGAAGCGGTGCTGCGGATCCCGGAAACGGCCGGGGATCTGGTGGTGATCGCGGATGTGCGCACCAACAAGATCCGCTGCCGCACCACCGTGGAGGCACCGAACGAGGGAACCTCCGGTCGTCGACTGTCGTGGCTACTCAGGCAACTCAAGGACGTACCCGGTGACGTTCAGGTCGAAGCGGTGTTCTCCGAGCGCGGCAACGAAGCCTGCGAGCACCTCGACACGGTGCGAGCGGACCCGAAGGTACTGACCAATGGGCGCTCCGGGGACATCGTGTCCTTCTCCCTCGAACAAACCTTCCCGATGGGCGGCCGGCGGTCGGGCACCGCGGCGAGCTTCATCACCAGCGTGACGTCATCGACCGACGCGTTCTACGGCGCGGTGGTTCAACAACTGCGGGAATGGGTGCCGGCAGCACCGAAGCAGGCCGACCAATCACCGCGCGACGCCCTCGATTCTGACGGCGAGTAGCAGACCCGGAGCGAGCAGATCGCACGTTCACGCCCAATGCCGGACCTACGCGACGGTGCACGCACCAATGCGATTGTGGCCGCGAGCACGTACCAACGGAACCGATTCGGGTGGGGCAAACCCGTGGGGCGCGGAAGCGACCCGTGCCGGTCGGGTCATCGGCGTGAGATGTCAGAGGACTGCACTAAGTTGCGGACAAGCTTGGCCACCTGATGCGCACCTCGGTGCGAGAGAAGAGAATATCCGCAGCATGACGATGACACCCATCTGCCAACCGCGGTACTCAAGCGCGTCGATGTACCGCACCAAGACGCTTGCTGAGACGGACGGAACCTGGCGTGATTGAAAAGGTGCGTATCAGCGGCTACCGCAAATTTCGCGATCTCATGTTCGAACCGCACCCGCGCTTCAACATTCTCGTCGGAGAGAATGAGGCCGGGAAGTCGACGCTTCTGGAGGCCATCGGCCTCGCGCTTACCGGTCGAGTCAACGGGCGTGCGGCTGCCGAGGAGTTAAATCCGTTCTGGTTCAACCAGGAGAACGTCGATGAGTTCTTCCGTGATCGACAGGCCGGCATACCTGTTGCACCACCGGAGATCAGGATTGAGATCTTCCTCTTGGATCGGGAGGAGTTCCAACGCTCGCTGTTTGGCGCGCACAACTCAGATACGCCGACACGCGAGTGCGCGGGCGTCTGCCTACGAGTCGTCCCTAATCCGGAGTACTCAGTGGAGATCGAGGCACACCTCGACTCCGACAGCTCGATTCTGCCGGTCGAGTATTACAAGGTCGAGTGGTGCTCGTTCGGGGACATCGTGCTTACGGCGCGTCCGAAAGAACTGACGACCGCGATCATCGACTCTCGGACTATCCGGTCGAGCAACGGTGTCGACTTCCATCTGCGGCAGATTCTCAACGGGCACTTGGCCCCGGAGGAGAAAGCTGCTGTGTCGCTCGCCTTTCGCTCGGTCAAGGAGAAGATGACCGCCGACCATCTGCAGGACGTCAACAGCAAGATGGCACAGCTCGAGGGTGCTCTCGACGATAAGCAGCTTTCACTCGCGATGGATCAGTCTGCGCGCGGCTCGTGGGACACGAGCGTGGTTCCTCACGTCGCCAAGCTTCCATTCGCGATGGCCGGCCAGGGACAACAGGCAGCGATCAAGATCGCGCTGGCAATGGGAAATGAAGCCAGTTCGGCGCGTGTCGTGATGATTGAGGAGCCGGAGAATCATCTCTCCCATACGAGCCTGAATATGTTGCTCCGGCGGGTGGAGGACCTAGCCGGCGGTGATCAGCAATTGTTCGTCACCACCCACAGTTCTTTCGTGCTGAACCGCCTCGGTATCGACGGGCTGATGTTCATCTCAAACGGGCATACCGCCTCGATGAAAGAACTCACGCCGGAAACGGTGGCGTACTTCAAGAAACTCCCTGGATACGACACGCTCAGGATGGTGCTCGCTCAGCGTTTCGTTCTGGTGGAGGGTCCCTCTGACGAGATCCTGTTCGAGAGGTTCTATAAGGACGACCAGGGCCGACGTCCGATCGAGGACGGCATCGACGTGATCAGTATGCGAGGACTTTCCCTTCAGCGTTGTCTCGAACTGGCCAATGCCCTCGTCAAACGTTGCGCAGCACTTCGGGACAACGATGGTATCGAGCCTGCCGAACTTACTGCTGGTCTCGATGACTGGACCGACGACGTTGCACGGCGGGTCTTCATCGGGGACGTGTCGCTCGGCAAGACGCTGGAACCGCAGCTGCTATCGGCCAACCCGGACGAGCAACAGATGCGTCGGGTGCTCGGCGTGACTGATAGGGCTGACCTATTGACCTGGATGACCAACAGTAAGACCGAGGCAGCGTTGCGAATCGCTCAGACTGAAGAAAAGTTGGCGGCACCCAAGTACTTCACCGAGGCGATCGAGTTCATCAGTGGTCGCTAGCAATCACCTAACACTCGCGGTCGCTGGATCACGCAAAACGCAGGGCATCGTGGGTAAGTGCGCTGCAGCTGACCAAAGCGACCGTATCTTGGTCCTGACCTACACGAGTGCGAACCAGAATGAGTTGCGCACTCGACTCGCAAGATTCGCAGGCGACCATCCCAACATTGAGGTGCGAGGATGGTTCTCCTTCCTGCTCGACCACTTCGCGCGGCCCTTTCTGCCATTCCTCTTTGCTGGTAAGAGGGTCAATGGCTTCGACTTCCACAGCCCTCCGCAGCAGTACTCAAAAAACACGGATTGGGCACGCTATTTCAACGAGCACGGCGAGGCGCGGAAGGTCCACCTTCCGCAACTGGCGGTTTGTGTCGAGGCTGCGTCAAAGGGTGCAGGAATCAGGCGGATCGAACGTCTCTACGATCGGATCTTCATCGACGAGACCCAGGACTTGAGTGGATACGATCTGGAAATCTTGAAGCTTCTGATGCGGTCCGATGTCCCGATCGAAATGGTTGGTGACATCCGACAGGCCATTCTCGCGACGAACGACCGAGAGCGCAAGAACAAACAGTACATGTACATGGGCATCTGGGCGTGGTTCCAGGCCGAGGAGAAAAAGGGTCGGCTGACAATTGAGCAGCGATGTGAGACTTGGCGCTGCTCACCCGCTATCGCGCGGTTTGCTGATTCTCTATTCGGCGACGATTGGGGGTTCGCGCCAACAGTGTCGCTGAATGATCGCGTGACCGGACACGACGGGATCTTTCTGGTCGCGCGCAATCAAGTCGACAGCTATATGGAGCGATACGCACCTCTGCCGCTGCGATACTCCGCCGGCTCAGGCAAGCGATTCGAGCACCTGGACTTCAGGACCTTCGGTGAGGTGAAGGGACTCGGACGTGAACACGTCTTGATCTATCCGACCGGCGCGATAATGAAGTTTGTAGAGCAGGGAACCGCACTCGCACAGCAACAGGCAGCCCGCTTCTACGTGGCCGTGACTCGCGCTGAACAGAGCGTTGGGATCATCGTCGACAAGCCGGTGCGAAGCACGTATCCCTTGTGGACTCCGTAGCACTGAGGGCAGGTAGATGCTCAAGATGCCCTTGGTCCGGGCGACGATACGCGGCGGGCGCCGCTGCGTGCCCTGGGTCTGATCGGGATCGGGCGGAACGGAGGCGTGGTCTGCCCGGGGGCAAACCAAGCTGTCCGATCGTGGGCATGTGGTGAACACGTCGTCGGCCTTCGGTCTCATGGCGGCGCCGGGGTATTCGGCGTACAACGCTGCGAAGTTCGCGGTGCGTGGGTTCACGGAGTCGCTGCGCCAGGAGATGCAGGCGGTGGCCACCGGGTGAAGGTGACGTGTGTCGTTCCCGGTGGTGTCCGCACCTCGATCGCTCGTACGGCCGGTCATGCGGTGGGCGTCGATGGTGACGAGGTTGCGCGGTCGTTCGAGGACCGTATCGCGAGAACGGACCCCGGCGAAGCTGCGCGGGTGATTCTGCGGGGTGTGGAACGGGGCGAGGCGCGGGTGTTGGTGGGCCCGGATGCTCGGGTGGTTGATGTGGTGACCAGGGTGCTCGGGCCTGCGTATCAACGGTTGTTGCCGGTGGCGGCGCGTTTCCAGAGATGAGGTGTCCACCCATAACCGCGGAGACGGCTCGGCACCCTCGTCCGTTAGCTGAACCGGTCGGTGATCGCACTGATCAGCAACCGTCGGCGGCAGGCAGTATCGACGTCATTCGTCGCCAATGCGAGAGGGCCAGGGCAGTTCTGGGCAGTGCACGGACAGTAAACCGCCTCCCATCACCTGTACCAACGTTTCACGGCAGTGAGTTTGCGCGCACCACGAACATCCGCCAGAGCAGGGAACCGCCCCGAGACTGCGTGATCTGCAGCCGCTGCTTGGTGTCCTCGCGGGCGGGTTCGCCGCCGGGGCGGGATCTTGATTCGCCCGCGGCCGCCCCGCTGCCGCGGGATACTAGCGACATGCGGACTGTGTTGATTCTCGGCGCCGTCGGGTTGGTACTCGAAGAAATGGAGTCCGCGTGATCCTCGACGACATCGCTGCGCCCATCGTTCTTGCCCCGATGGCGGGCGGGCCGTCCACGCCGGCACTCACCGCGGCCGTCGCCGAGGCGGGCGGGTTCGGCATCCTCGCCGGCGGGTATCTGAGCGCCGGCACACTGGCGCAACGGATTGCACAGACACGGCAGCTCACCTCGGCGCGGTTCGGTGTGAACCTGTTCGCGCCGGGGAAGCCGACACCGGTCGAGCAGATCGCGCCGTACCTCGACGAGCTCGCCGCGACCGGAGCCGAAGTCGGCGAACCGCGTTTCGACGACGATGACTGGTCCGCCAAGCTCGACCTACTTGTCTCCGATCCCGTTGCGGTGGTGTCGTTCACGTTCGGCTGCCCGTCGCCGACTGAGATCGAGCGACTGCACGCCGTCGGGTCCGAGGTGTGGGTCACCGTCACCTCGACCATCGAGGCGCAGGTCGCCGTGACTGCGCGCGCGGACGTGTTGATCGCGCAAGGAGCCGAAGCCGGCGGGCATCGCGCCACGTTCCTCTCCCGTCCGGGCGACGATCTCACCGACCCGATCGGCCTGATCGCGTTGATGCAGTTGTTGCGCGGCACCGTCTTCCCGGTCCCCCTGGTGGCCAGCGGCGGCATCACCACTGGCGCTGGGCTGGCCGCGGCGCTGGCGGCTGGTGCAGCCGCCGCCCAGCTCGGAACGGTCTTCATGCGCTGCCCGGAGGCCGGTACCTCGGCGGTGGTGCGCGACGCACTCACCAGGGGGCGGCCGACCGCGCTCACTCGGGCGTTCACCGGACGGTGGGCGCGTGGCATCCGGAACCGATTCCTCGACGAGCACACCGCCACCGCACCCGCGGCCTATCCCGAGATCCACTACGCGACGTCGCCGCTGCGCCAGGCCGCCCGTGAGAACGGGGACGGTGAAGCGGTGAATCTCTGGGCCGGGCAGGCCTACCAGCTCGCGAAGGAGCGGCCCGCTGCAGAGGTGGTGCAGCGCCTGGTCACGGGGTGCCGCGTATCGCTCGAGGCGGCGGCGAACCGGATCTCACCGCCGTGACCTCGTCTTCGGGTCCGCGCCGCGCCCCCTCCGCTCGTACGGCTCTCATCGGTGAGATGACTGTTGGTGGGGTGGTGGTGGACGGGTGGTGTGTCATCCGTGCTTGGGCCGGTGGTGTGAAAGGGTGGCCGCGGTGACAGGTGCATCGCCGGACGAGTGGCGTGAGCGCGGCGCGGACGGGAAGATTCCGGATCGGTGGTGGCTCGAGCAGGTGATGGACCTCGGCGCCGCTGCCGCGGTGGAGCCGTTGATTCAGGAGTACTGGGCCTGGGCGGGTAAGGAATTGGCCGGGATGCTGGGTCGCCCGGTGCGGGCGGATTCCGCGGATCGGATGCACCGGGCGTTCATGGCGGAGCTTCCGGCGATCACCGGGCCGCGGGGCCGGTTGCTGGTGGCGCGAAGCACGGAGGGCATTGTCGGGATCGGAATGCTGAAACCGGTCGATGATGTCACCGCCGAGCTCAAACGGGTCTACGTTCGCCCGGTGGTGCGTGGCAGGGGTGTGGCGCGGGCGCTGCTGAGAGAGTTGCTTGATGCTGCACGCACGGCGGGGTTTGTCAGGGTTCGTCTCGAGTCGCTGCGATTCATGACGGCGGCGCATGCGTTGTATCGATCTGAGGGTTTCGTGGAGACGCCGCCGTTCCCTGGGTCGGAGGCGGCGAGTGCTGGTCTCGAGTCGTCGGCGGTGTTCATGGAGCTACGCCTGTAGGTCGGCGGTGGCCCAGCCTTGGGGCGCGGGTCGGCCATGCCCGGAAAGGCGATGCCGACGCGGTCTGTTCGCGTTGCGGGCCCGCGGGGTCGATGTCGGGAGTCTCCGCCGCTCCGTGTCAGAGTCGTTGGGTGACGGGCGACGATGTTGACGACGCGGCAGCTCGCGGATGCGCTGGGATGAGTGGACCGATGGTTGCGCCAGTTGATCGATGTGGGGGAGTCGCCGGCGGACAAGGTCGGTACTCGGCATCGGTTGTCGTTGCGGGATGTGCTCGAGTATCAGCAGCAGCGCCGGCTCGCCGGTACGAGGCGGTCACCCAGAGTGCTGTCGAGATCGACGACGAGGACGATCCGGCGGTGGTCGCGGAGTAGTTGAAGGCCGCACGGGGAGGCGGTTGCGGAGCGCCGACGGATCTGCAGAGTGGGCCGACCTGATTCCCGGTAGTTGGGCCCGGGTGCCCGAACGTGCCGGGATCATCGCGCACAAACCTAAGTACTCAATGGTATTTTAGTTTGTATTCGCAGTTCGGCGGCGTTTGGTTGGTCGGGGAGGAGATGGTGGGTGTGGATCGGGCGGATCGTTTATTGTCGGGTGCGTTGCTGTTGTTGCGACGCGCCGAGGTTCGCGTCGTCTCGGGTGGGCCCTCCGATCTGGATCTGGTTGTTCCTGGTGGGGGCGCAGTGGCGGTGAGGGTCAGGGTGTTTGGGAGGCCGCCGACCCCGAGCATTGTCGAGGGCCTGCGCCGGGGGCATCGCGAGGACCGGTTCCTGCTTGTCACCCCTCGTGCGACGTCGCATTTGCGGGGTCTCGCGGCGGAGGGGGCGGTGGATCTGGTCGCGGTCGAGGAGGGGTGTGTCGTCATCTTGGGTACCGAGTACGCCGACCCGGCGTCGACCGAAGCCGGGTCGGAGGACCGGGCTTTGCGGCGTGGTCGTCGGCCGTGGACGCGGTGGGCGGTCGAACGGTTGCTGATGTTGGCCGAGCAGCCGTTGACGCAGGTCGAGCTGGCTGCGGGTTTGCAGGCCACGCAGCAGTCGGTCTCGCATGTGTTGCGGGGTCATCGGTTCGCGGCGCGCACCGACCGTGGGTGGGTGATCGGGCAGCGGGCGGAGGCCCTCGATGGGTTGCTCGCGGAGTATCCGGGTCCGGGGGGTGTGTCGACGTACTGGTACGGACTCGATCCTGCGGTGCGGCAGGCGGAGGCGGCCACAACATGGTGCGCTGAGCGGGGTGTGGGGTGTGTGTTGACCGGGGATGTGGCGGCGGATGTGTATGCGCCGTGGCGGTTGCCGGCGGTGGCCGGGCTGTACAGCAGCGAGTTGTTGGACTTCACGGTGGCCGGTTTCACCCCGACCACCGATGCGGAGTACACACTGGTGGTCACGGTGCCGCAAGACCCGACCGTGTGGCACACCGCGGCAGCGGTGGCACAACAACAAGCGGCGCGGGTCGATCCGGCCGCGGTCGACGCGGTGCCCCCGGTGCGGGTCGATCCGATCATCGCGTTACACGATGTGCTCGCCAGCCCGGGCCCGGATGCGGCGGAGGCCGGCGAGCACCTGCGTCGGGCGATCCTGGACGGAACCTGGCGTGGCTGACATTGTGCGAATCGATGCCGCCTCCAACGCAGCGGATCTGGGGCTGCGGGCGCTGGCGGACCTCGCTGCCGCCGCCTCGGGCAAGAATTACCGCATCATCGGCGGTCATATGGTGCACATTCTCAGCCACGTGTACCCCACCGCGGCGGCGGTGGCGCGGGTGACGGCGGACGCGGATGCGGGCATGGACGCCGTCGTCGCTGGTGGCGCGGACCTGCATGCGAACCTTCTCGCGCGCGGCTATCGGCGGGTGCGGGGCAATCACTATCAGGCCCCGTCCGGCGACGACACACCCCTGGCCGTAGATCTCCTCGTGCCGCTGACGACCGGCCGACGCATGGACACCGTGTACGTGGGGGAGCACGGTTTCGATGCCATCCCGGGGCTGAGTCTGGCGTTGGCCGCCCCACCGGTCGAGGTGTCGGTCCACGCGCACCTGCACCGGGGAGACACGCTGATCTTCGATGCGCTGGTTCCTGACGTCGAGGCAGCCGTCGTTCTGAAGGCGCTTGCATGGCACAGCCGTTCCGCGGCAAAAGATGTCGCCGATCTCTGCTCGCTGATGGCCATCGTGCACGAGCATAAGGTGCGACTGACGGGATGGAAGCTCGGTACCGCGCAGAGCGGAACCCGCGGGGACGCGGCGCGGGCGTTGTATGTGCTGGTGGCGATGATCGATCGGCAGCAGCGGATCGATGGACTGACGATGCCGGCCGCGCGATTGGGAGCGCTGGTGCGAGCCCATATACGCGAGCCCGTGACCGGTCGATAACCGATCTGTTCAGACGTGGCTGTGGGGTCCGGACGGCACACCGGCACTTCCCGCCGCGCCTTGAAGGCCTCGGCGTACTTCGAGTTGCACGGCGGCGAGGGGCCGAAGTCGCCGTCGACCGCCAGGGCTCGTGATAGCCACGGCCAGCATCAGTCCGCGACGGAGTTCGGCTGCGGGCCGTGTGTGCCGAGCGCGCGATTCCGGGGTGGCTGTCACCATGGACCGACTTCACCTCGTCGGCAGTGTCATTCATGTAAATGACAGCGACCGCGCGGCGTGGGTCGACTCGCTGATGCCCTGCGGACACGCCGGTGGCACGTTGTTTGCCCGGTGGTGACCGAACGCGAAACGGACCGGTTAGTATCCGCATTTGGTGTGACGGACACCGGGAACCGGTCTCGGCTTGATCCGGCCGCGCAGGGAGGAACGGTTCGGCGTCCGACGAGGGTGGTGTGTGGTGGAGTTTCCGATGCTGTCGAAGGGGTAGAACCTGGCGTTGCCCGCTGATGTGGATCGCATTTTCGTCGACGCCGTGATCGGGTGCGATGGATTTCTCGGCCGATCAGTTCGCGCAGATCTTCAACGACACCGACCTTGCACACAAGCTTGCTCGGGGAACTGCTAGCGGGATCTATCGGCGCCTGCAGGACTGCTCGGAAGGATTGGAATCGAATTGGGAACGACCGTCGGACCGTGGAGCCTCGGTGTACTCAGAGGCCTCGCCGCGGTCCTGGCCGATACCGAGACAGGTCTCACCGGACGCGAGATTGGAAGCCTCCTCGCGCGGCTCAACATGGAGGACCCGCTGCCGGGCGCCACCAAGCGGGATCGGCTCGCCGAAGCCCTCATTCGCAGACAGAGCCATGATGGATCCGCCGCCCGGATCGTCACCTTCATCGTGCACGCCATGGAACCGGTGAGCTATCGAGACCGCCCCGAGCTGTTCGACCTTCGCCGAGATAGCCTGAACGAACGCCTCGCTTTTGTCGGACTGCGGGTTACCAACAAAGGTCAGGTGGCTCGAGGCGCAATCGCCGAAACGCTCGACGAGGCCACGAAGATCGCCACATCGCTACGCGACGAACTTCGGCGTCGTCGAGTTCATCCACGGGTGCTGGAGTACACCTCGCTCGAGGTGCTCAAGAAGAATAACTTCCACGCCTGTTTGGAAGCCTGCAAGAGCGTGTTCGATCAGCTTCGGGATCTAACTGGTCTTACTGGTGACGGAGCCAAGCTGGTCGACGCATGTTTGAGCCTGGGCAAATCAGGCGTACCGATGCTGGCAATCAACGAACTCAACAGCGTGACCGAACGCGACGAACAAACTGGACTGGCGAATCTTGTCAAGGGGCTCAACGGGCTCTTCCGGAATCCGGTGGCCCACGATCCTCGCCTGAAGAGGGAAATCTCCAACGATGAACTCCTCGACATCATGACGACCGTCTCTATGGTGCATCGTCGGCTCGACGACGCTCGACGGATGTCGTCGTGAGAACCCCACACCACCCTTCGACAGAAAGTGACGAATGAGGCTGACCCGTCTGCAAGTCCATAACCACAGCCGTCTCGTGGATCTTGAGATCGAAGTGAGAGATCACCTCGTTCTCGTCGGGGCGAACGACGTAGGGAAGTCCTCGCTGCTGCGATGCCTAGACCTCCTACTGGGGGCGAGTGCAGCGCAACTCTACTCGCATATCTCATCAGACGACTTCCGTGATCGAGAACAGCCGCTCGTCATCGAGGTCGATCTCACAGGGTTCACCGACCACGACAAGGCCTTGTTTCCGGACGAAATCACAATCGACCCTGCTGGCGGGAAGCCGACCCTTAAGATCCGACTCGCAGCCGTCATCGACTCCACCGAGACACTCTCAGTGGATCGCTCGGCGCCGGGAGGCGGTACAGGCCGCCAGCTCTCCCGTGATCAATTGGCCGGGCTCGGATGGAAGTTCCTCAGCGCGATCGCCCAGACTCGGGACCTGCGCGAAGGTCGCAAGTCCGCGCTCGACGATATTCTCCAGGCCGTAGAGCTTGGTCCCGAGCGGGCAGAGTTCGACGCCATCACGACATCGTTCACCTCGAAGCTGAAGACCTCCGCCGTGCTATCCACTCTGCGAAGCGAGCTAGCGAATCAGCTTTCCCGTGCCCTGCCGGAACGAGTGGAGACGGACAATCTCGTCTTTGTCCCTGGTTCCGCCGCTGACAATGATGTACTCGGTGATGTCCGGTTAGAGGTTCACAAGAACGGCACATCGCAGAGCGTATCCGCACAATCGGACGGAACCAGAGCCCTCTATGCCATCGCCCTATATGACCTCATGAGTGTGGGCGCGAACATGGTTGGCATCGATGAACCGGAGGTCCACCTGCACCCGACCAGTCAGCGAAGTCTTGCCCGCCTTCTGCAAATGAGCCCAAACCAGAAGATCATGGCAACCCACTCTGCGGACATCGTCGGCGCTTTCGATCCAGACTCCATCGTGGTCGTCCGCGTCGGCGGCAGCGTCGTGCAGCCGACTGGAGGATTCCTCTCGGCAGACGAAAAGCTAAGCGTGCATTGGTGGGTACGCGACAAACTTGAACCACTGACCTCACGCAGGGTCGTTGCGGTTGAGGGCATTTCCGACCGCATCATTCTCGAGCGAGTAGCAGACCTTACCGACCGCAACCTCGATCGGCTCGGCGTATCCATCATCGAAACGGGAGGCGCTGGTGACATGGGAGCCGTCGAAAAACTCTTCGGCTCGACAGGGTTCAAGATCCCGCTGTCGATGCTCATCGACGAGGACGCAGAGAGCGCGACTGCAAGCAAGTTAGGAGTTCCCACTGCAGACCTGAGCCGACACTCGGTCTGGGTCTCCCGGGCGGACCTCGAAGATGAGTACGTCAACGCGCTCGGGGTTGCTGTCGTCTGGCCCGCTCTGCAAGCATCCAGTCTTTTCAACACCAATGAACTCGCGAACTGTCATCCGACAGGCCCGGGCGGCACGTACCTCGATAAGGACGTGGCTGCGTTCTGCCGCAGGAAGAAATCCAAGGTGAAGGCCGCGATGGTTGTCGCCCCCTTGCTCGATGCTGTTACAGCCTCCCGAGTTGTAAGTGTTGACAATTTACTGAACGAGATCGTGGGCCCCTGAGATGCTCGCTCCAACACTTGCTCAGCAGCAGATCCGCGACTACAACGGCCTCAGCCTGCTTGCAATTGCGCCCGCGGGATGCGGTAAGACCGAGGCACTCGCGTTGCGAATTCAGGGCCTACTCACGCGCAGCGAAGTTGTTCCGCCGCGGAAGATCTTGGTTACGACCTTCTCCAACCGTGCGCGCGACAACATCCGTGAACGGTTGCAGGCTCACACACACCCCGCTCAACTTCGTGATCGCGTGACCATTGCGAACTTCCACGGTCTTGCCGCCCGTATCGTCCGTGCGCACGCAACAGTCGTCGGAGTGGATCCGTCTGCAGACCTTCCCGAGAGCGACTGGGTTGGTGAGCAATGCAGGCGGCTCGGTCTTCAGTACAAGGCTATCGGCGTCATCCAGAATGTTCTTCGCGATGCCAAGCAGGAGCCACTTGACGACGGAGAAGTCGAACAACTGCTCATCGCAACCGGCAACGTCAACGCCCTCAACATCGAGAGGCAGCGCCGCCAAGAGAACAGGCTGACCTACGACGATCTACCCCGGCTCGCGGAACTCATCCTCCAGAGGGATGGCGTTGCGGACCTGTACCGCAATCACTTCGCCGCCGTCGTGGTCGACGAATTCCAAGACCTCACACCGCAACAACTCCGAATCATCAACCGAATCGGATACCAGAAGACCACGTACGCTGGAGACGTAGCTCAAGGCATCTACGGTTTTGCCGGCGCTCGCCCAACTGAGATTGACAAAGCGGTTCGCGTTGAGTGCAGTTCGGTCTTCGAGTTCTCAGACTCGCACCGTTCCGCACCAGCGGTCTTAGGCATGGTTAACTCGCTCACGTCCCTGACCGGCGGCCAGCAGCTGAACAGCGCTGCACCAGGATCCTGGCCTAGCGGAGGCCTTTCCGGACTCGTCGCCTCCGAGACCGCGGTCGAGGAAGCGGACTGGGCAATGAAGTTTTCGAGGTATGTACTCGACCGCGCCCCTCTCCAGAGAATTGGCATAGTCGCGCGGATCGCTTCTCGTCGACGTTTCGTCGACGAGGCAATCGCAGCAAGCGGCCTCGCATTCCACCGCTGGGACGATGGAGTTCTCGATACGGATACCGCAAAGCGCATGAAAGGGATGTTGGCTCAGCTGGACACCGCGGAGCTCGCCAAGTCGAGCGACCCACTCGGTTTTCTGCGGGTCGCCGCGAACCTTGAAGCAGTACAGGATCCAGGCGGGCGCGAGGCGCTTGCCGGAGCATTAACGTGGTGCAATGATCTCCTGGCAGAGGGGCACAGCCCCGCCGCCATTAGGTCCAGAATCCGTATAGGCGACAACGACACACTAATCACGGTGCCCGGTGTTCACCTTCTCACCGGACATGTGGGTAAGGGGCAGCAGTTTGACTGGGTGATCGTTATCGGGGCCGAGGAGGGCAGCATTCCAGACTTCCGCGCAACCTCGATGGAGGACCTCACCGAGGAGGCCCGCATACTGTCCGTAATGATCTCGCGTGCACGACACGGCGTCATCGTCATGCACGCGCAATCGGTGCCGGCAGCGTCGAGCGGCGTGGCTTACTCAAAACAAGGTTCCCGGTTCTTATCAGCACTTCAGAAGTCGAACCCAATCGACTCGCAGGGGGTTGTCGAATGGGTCCAGACTGTGGACTGGGATGCGGTCGTAGTCCGATAACAGCTGAGCACGCGCGTGACAGGTGTGCTGGATACCCGTCTGTCGGTGAGCAGGATCCGGGGATCCGAGGCCATGAGGAAGCTCGGTGAGCGCATGTCGGTGGCATTGAGACCAGGACTGGACACCATGGACTCTCGCCCGGCGTCGGTGCGCGATTGGCTTCTCACCACGTGGGAGTGTTTGGGTTTGCTGCCGGTCGGTTTCCGCTGGAGGTTCGTGTACATCGAGGATGCGTTTTCGGCGGTGCGCGCGGTGACGTTCGCCGCTCGGGCGGGCGATTTGTCATTGCTACGAGACGGTGACGGCGCTCGCTGAAAATGCTCACCCGTGCGGCAAGCGCCCACAAACGTGGGCGAGATACCTGGGGCGCTGAACGCCCATCTGAGAGCGGTGGGCCCGGATCGGGACTGCTCGACGAACCGCATCCGCTCGCCCCGGGGTGGCCTGCCTGGGACCTGGAACGCGCGCGCGGCCTGCGGGACACGGGCTGGACGAGCGCGGCGAAGTTGATTGCCCGCAAAGGTTCTGGGCACCACCCGAGCGCACGTGAATCCGGTCCGGGAGGTCCTACGGGCAGATGAGGGGGCGTTGCATCGCCGGTTGCTGTCGCCCCTCGGGGAGGCCGGCCTGCCGGAGGAGATCTCGAACGCTGCGGGTGTTCGATGTGATCGCGTGGATGAGGCGACACCCGCAGGAACGAGGAAGGGGTTGCGGATTTCTTTGGGCGTTATCGCAGGTCTGCTGCTGGGGTTCTTCTGCTATCTGCCGGCGGTGATGCTGTGGCAGCACTTTTTCGAGGTTCCGCGGCCGCGGGTGTATCCGCACGGCTCGTTTACCTCGTTCGGGTCTGATCCGCCGCCGGCGGGGTATTGGGTGAGCTGGGCCGGACCGGCGGTTGTGGTGGTGGCGTGCGGGTTGGTGATGGTTCCGTGGCGGCCCGCCCGCCAGTTCGCTGTGCCGTTGGTGGGCGCGTTCCTGCCGATCGCCGCGCTGGTGGCATGGATCCTCATGTCGATGGAGCTGTTCTTCACCCCCGACTGAACCTGCTCGGGTTGTTCGAGGGCGTCGGATGTGGTTGTGGACCCGAGGTTTCGAGGTTCCGGCTGAGATGGCCTTTGGTCTTGGGGCTGGCTGGTGTGATGGTTGACCACCGCGCCTGTCGGTGGTCCCAGTAGCGGGTGCGGTCATGTGTGTGACCGCTGGCTGTCCGATGCCTTATGGAAGGGCTGCGGTGGGGCGGTAGCCTGTGTGCGCGTAGGACCACGTCGTGGGTGTGGTGTGCGCCTGCGCCGCCGCTGATCGAGCGTTCCCGCACTTCGTTGACGTCGGTGTGCCAGCTGTCATCGAGTAGGGCTGCCACGTCATCGGGTGTGACCCAGTCATCGGGTTCGAAGCCGTGCTCGCGTGCCGCGGCCGCGTCGCGGATGTCGTGGTGTACGACCAGCAGGGTGCCGCCGGGTGCGACGGCGGAGATCAGTGCGCGTTCGGCGGCATGGTCGGCGGTTCTGCGCAGGGCGGGGTACTGGGCGGAGACCACGTCGAAACCGCCCGTGGGTAACTCGGCGTCGAGCAGTCCGCTCAGCACCATGTCCACGTCTTCCCTGTCGGTGTGGACCCGGGCCCGGTCGAGGGCGATGCGCGAAACGTCCAGCGCGGTCACGGCCCATCCTTGGCGGGCGAGCCAGAGTGCGTCGGCGCCTTCACCGCAGCCGACGTCGAGGGCGCGTCCCGGCCGTGCGCCGGTCATTTCGTCGACGAGTGCGCCGTTGGGTTCTCCGCTCCACACGCGATCGCGCTCGCTGTAGCGCGCATCCCACTCGTCCGCCTCGCTTGATGTCGTCGTGACCTCGGTGACCTCGCCCGCATCTTCCATGCCAACACGGTGCAATAGCACCGACGGTTTCGGCGAGAGTTCTTGCCGGACCGGCAATAACTGCCGCTGCTCGGAGTAGCGCGGTGGGCCGGTTTGTTTTGCGACTCGCCGGAACAGTCACCTGCGGCTGGCGCGTAGAGCGCTGCGTGCCGGTCCGGGGTCGTCCGGGAGAGGTTCGGCAGCCATCCCATGAGCGTTCTGAACTGTGTTTATTGCGGTATTAGGTCGCGGGTGCGACTATATGTGTATGGGTGAGATGTCGGTGTCGGCGGCGGCCGCGGAGTTGGGGGTGTCGGGTCGGCAGGTCGCTCGTTTGGCGCGGGCGGGGGAGTTGGTGGTGACGCGGGAGGTGGGGAGGGCGTTGTTGTTGGATGCGGGGTCGGTGCATCGGTTGGCGCAGGCTGACCGTCGTCGGGGTCGGCCGTGGAATGGGGAGGTGGCGTGGGCGGCGTTGGCGATGCTCTCTGGTGTGGGGGTGGATTGGATTTCGCCGTCGCAGGCGAGTCGTTTGAGGCATCGGCTGCGTCGGGCGAGCGCGGACGAGGTGGCGTTTCTTGCTCGCCGGCGTGCGCGGGTGCAGCGGATGCGGGGGTGGGGTGATGAGCTGAACGCTCTGGTCACCGGTGGGTATGTGGCGGCCACCGGGGTCAGTGCACTTGTCCATGTTGAGGGGGTGGCGGGCCGGTTCGGTTTGTCGGGGACGGGGGGTGGTGCGGTGGACGGGTATGTGCTCGGTGACGATCTCGCCGGGGTGGTCGATGCGTTCGGTTTGGTGGCGGACGGTGAGGGGGAGGTGACGTTGCGGGTGGTGACGGTGTTGGATCCGTTTTTCACGACGTCGACGTTGCCGGTGGCGGCGGTGGCGGTGGATTTGATGGAGTCGCTCGATACCCGGGAAAGGAGCGCCGGGGCGCGGGTGTTGGGGGAGTTGCTCGATGACTTCCGGTGAGCAGCGGCCGGTGTGGACGGTGCAGGCGCCGGTCGGTGGGTGGGGGCCGCCGTGGCCGCTGGCCGCCGAGATCGCTGGGGTGATTCGGTCCGAGCAGTGGACGTTGATCGGTGGGTTGATGGTTCAGCTGCATGCGGTGCGGGCGGGTGTGCCGGCGACCCGGGCGACGGTCGATGTGGACATGATTGTGCATATCGAGACCGGTGCCGCGACGTTCGGTGGTGTCCGCGGCCGGCTCGAGCAGCTCGGGTACGAGTTGCTGATGCCGGTGCGGGGGCGGGTGCACCGTTTCGTACGTTCGGGTGGTGTCGAGCAGGTCGATGTGATGGTGGCCGATCACCTGGCGCCCCGGTATCGGCCGATGGTGTCGGGGCGGGAGGTGTTCGCGGTTCCGGCGGGCACGTCCGCGTTGCGGAAGACGGTGGATTGCCTGATCGAGATCGATGGGGTGTCAACGAAGTTGAGTGTGCCGGACGTGCTGGGGGCGTTGGTGCTCAAGGGTGCGGCCTTTCTCGAGGATCCTCGCGATCGTGGGCGTCATCTCGACGATGCCGTGGTGTTGGCGTGCGCCATCGAGAACCCCATGGCCGATCGGGCGCGGATGAGGGGAAGTGATCGAGGCAGGGTCCGAGCGTTATCGGAGGTGTTGGCCGATCCGGATCATCGTGCGTGGCTGTCGATGCCCGAGCAACGCCGGCGACGAGGACGTGATGCGTTGCTCCTGCTTGTTCAGGAGCCGAAGACGAGTGCGCCGCAGCAGCAACGAAATACACGATAAATCGAGGCCCGTCTGTCGACTGCGGCTCTATCGGGCCCGGACGTGACGGTGATTGCAGGTCCCCCGAGGGCGGCGCGGGCGATTATGGACCGAGGTGGAGGCGCTGAACGCGCTTCTGACGGCGATAGACCCGGATCGGGACCTGGTTCGACGAACCGGAGCCGCTGACCCCTGGGTGGCCCCCCTTGGACCTGGAAGTCGCCCTGTGCGCCGACGACGGCGCGTTGCATCGCCGGTTGTTGTCGATCTGGAAGGCGGCCGGCCTCGCCGAACGGGTTCTGCGCACGCATGATCCCGAACTGGCCGCCGAGATAGGTAGACGCGACGACGAGCTCGACGACCTGCACCGCCGGCTGCTCACCCTGATCGAGGATCCGGCCTGGACCGGCACCATCCCGGCCGCGGTCGATGTCACCTTGTTGGGGCGTTTCTACGAGCGCTTCGGCGACCATGCCGTCGTGGTCGGGCGCCGGGTGATTTTCCTCGTTACCGGGGAACAGATGACCTCGTAGGTCGTCGCCGTCACGGCCTGCGCTCGACTTCCGGGGTGCGGGCCGGCGCCGGGGTGTCGGCTCCCTGGCATTTCACCATGAGGAGGATGGGGATTCGGGCAGCTGCCGCATTTCAAGGACATGGAGGCCCAGGGACTGGAAGCGGTTGAGCAGCCCGTAGAGGTGGGCTTCGTCGATCACGGTGCCGTAGAACAGGGTCTGATCGGACAGGGCGGCGCGGTCTAGTTCGGGGAACGCTTCGGCCAGTGCGTCCGACACGAGGTCGGCGACGCGGAATTCGTAGCGCATGTGCACTCATTTCTCGACGGCGGTGACGTGGGTCGACCATGTTGATCTTCTGCCTGAACGTGCTATTCGGGTTGTTCGAGGGCGTCGGTGATGCGGTCGTGGATCCAGGTTTCGAGGTTCTGGCCGGCGGTGTGGGCGGCGGTCTGGGCGCGGGTGTATTCGTCGTTGTTGAGCCGGATGGGGATGCGGTGGGCGGGGCCTGGGGTGGGCTGCTGGGCGAGTTCACGTCTGAGGTGCTCACGCATCTCGCCGATGCTGAGGGATGCAAGGTTGGTGAGGATCTGAGCACCGGTGGAGGCAGGGTCGTCGAGCAGGGCCAGGAGGAGGTGGTCGGTGCCGATCTCTTCGTGCCCGAGTAGGGCGGTCTGGCGCAGGCTGCCCTCGAGGACTTTCTTCGTCTTCGGGGTGAACGGGATGTGCCCGGCGGCCGGGGCGGATCCCGCCGGTGCGCTGACGTCCTGGAGCTTGCTCTCGAGTGCCGGCGCGGTGACGCCCCATGAGGTCAGCGCTGCCGTTCCGGCGTCGAGGATCTGGGGCGGGTAGGTGGTCGGTGCCGACGCCAGTTCTGGTGGTGGGTGCGGGCGGCGCCGGCGGCGAGGGGCGACCACCTGACGGGCTTGATCGGAGAATCTCTCGAACACGATGACGCGCTCCCTCTCCGGGAGTTGCCGCGAGCGACGCGAACCGCTGCTGAATACTCTGCTGTTCATTTTGGGCGGTGTGTAGGTGGTTATCGGTGGTATGCGACATCGGTACTCGCGGGCGTAATGGTGTTGTGACCTGGTGTGATGACGTGTCCCCGGGTTGTTATCTTCCGGCTGCTTCGCCTGGCAGGCGACCTCCGCTGACCGGCCGGTGACTATTCTGGCTTTCGGTGGGTCGCGAGCGAACCGGTGGCCGGATCCCAAGCGGGAGGGTCAACGATGCACCCAGGCAAAAGTTCTCCATTGACGATGACTGCCCGGCTACCGATAGGGCTGGGGTTGGTCCGGGTATATGGGGAACGCGCTCGGGATGCCGCGGGCGCGATCACCGTTCCGACGATGCTCGTTCGTGGCACGCAATCCCATGTGGTCAGCGAGGAAGGCGCCAAGGAGCTGCTCGAGCTGATCCCGACCGCCACACTGATCGACGTCACCGGGGCCGGTCATATGGTTGCCGGCGACGACAACGATGTCTTCAGTGGGGGATTGAAGGGATTTCTCGACGAGGACGTTGTCGCATCGCGTCACTGAGGCCACCATCCTCGGATGTAACCGGCCAGGGGTTCATCTCGGATGTGCATCCGGGTCGGTTGCATCGGTGCTCGGATTCGCCCCGAAACCGGTCGCCTACCGACCGAATGCCTCCCGCGCCCCTTCCGGAGCGGGGGCATTCGCCGCGATCGAAGTGCTCGAGGTCAACGCCAAGTCCGTGACATCCCCTCGGCCATGATCTATTGAAATACGTGGTGAGGTACAGATATTCAACGAACTTACTCGGACATTTCGGCCAGCCAGCCAGCCAGCATTCCACGTGCCACGTGCCACGTGCCACGTGCCACGTGCGACGTGCCGCGTTCGACGTCTCGACGTCTCGACGTCGATGGTGAGCCGTCAGGCGGTGTCGGTGGTCTCGGCGCCCGGCGCTGCGTCGAGGGACTGCTTCGCGGCGTGTATGGAGATCCGTTCGGGTGGGACGTGCTTCGGGGCTTGCGTGAGCCAGGGTGTTCGGTCCGCGTTGGCCAGGAGCAGGCGGGCGTCCTGTTGTCCCTGTTCGATCGCGGCGTCGATGAAGGCGCGGTCGAAGAGCAGGTAGCTGAGGAGGTCTCCTCGGCGGGCGCCGTCGCCGCCGAGCAGTCGTCCCAGGAGCGGCAGGTCGGGGCTGCGGATCGTGCGGAGTGCGCCTGCGTGCCATCGGTATCGGTCGTCGAAGCATTGGGCGGCGAGGGCACCGAGGGTGCCGCGTTCCTCGGGTCCGAAGAACAGGTACGGTACATCGACGTAGTGGTGCCGGCTGCCGCCGGTCCGGTGTCCGTCGGTGACGAGTTCGTTGATCTTGCCGAGGGAGGTGCGACCTGTCCCACCGGGCGAAGGCATCGTTGACTGCATTCGCGAGGTCCATGAAGGTGTGCGACGGCCCGACCGCGAAGACGCGGCCGGGCCAGGCCACAGCTGTTCGCCGCGCCCGCCGAGAGCTCCACCGTCACCGGCAACCACGTGCCACCCCCTGAGGTGGCATGCGGGCCGCCTGGCCACAGCCGCAAACAGCGCACAGCGCCGTTCACCAATAGCCGATCCCGCGCAGCGGGGAGCGACCAGGTTGATCGTGCTTTATGGACGAATTGGGCAAGTTGGGCAAGGTGTTCCTGGCGGCTGCTGAAGCCGGTCTTGGTCAGGGCGCCGACGAAATGACGCCCAGTTGCTGCAACATGGCGAGCACGTCCTTGTCTGACCACTTCTCGACGATCCGACCGTCCTCAATGCGGTGAATGACGGTGGCGGTCATCTTCATGGCGTTGCCGGTCGCCGGAATCCCCGGGAGGTCGCCTTTGTGCGTTCCACTGCAGAGCAGGCGGGTGACCACCTTGTCGCCCTCGGCCACCTGATCCTCCACTGCGTGGCGTCCCGGAGTGGCATCCCAGAACATCCGGAACGCCTGCTTCAGGCCCTCACGCCCGGATGCGTCGAGGCCGGGAAACGGTGGCGGTGAATGGTCGAGGTAGTTCTCGTCGACCAGTTCGTCCAGCGCGTCGATGTTACCGGCGTCGATCTCACTGTAGAAGCGCCGGATCAGGGCCTTATTGGATTCCAATGACAACGTCATCAACTCTTTTCTGAGAAGTCGAGTCCAATCCATTGTCTGTCTGATGGTTGGCCAGGTATAGCCCCGAAAGCCGGCCCGCGATCTTGAGCGTCTCTGCGCATGACGACCACGGGGCCACCAACGGTCACCCGTGATGCGGATGGGTTCCGGGCAGAGGGCCGATCGTCTGCATCGTCACCGTGCCGAGGAACGAGAACAGCCGTGATGAGCACTGCCGGATCGGGCGGACACGACCGTGCGGTGACGTCGGCGATTCGTCGGCATCCAGGGTGACGGCGTGCCGCGAGAAGCGCTGCTACCAACACGAACCGGTCCCTGGTGCGATGGGATGTAGTCGCAGACACTGGTCCCACCATGAGCGGAGTCATCGGCTGTGATCGTCATCCGCCGGCCCGAGGAGGCCGACGCCTACCTCGACGCCGGCACCATGCGATGCCCGCAGTGGCGGGGCACGGCGGCCAGGTGGGGACACGGGCGTGCCCGGTCCGCTCGGGGGGCGAGACGACCCTGACCGTGCGCCCACAACGGGTGCGCTGCCGCGACTGCGGCGCCACGCACATCCTGCTGCCCACCGCCCTGCAGGTACGCC
>NZ_JBHWUE010000057.1:0-64927 GCF_042738615.1 Rhodococcus sp. NPDC059968 | reverse complement strand
CAACCGCTGATCACTGCTCGGCTTCACCCATCCCACACGTGGCACGGGCTCGAGAATAACAGCCGTGTGATTCTAAGTAAACGGTATTGCGGCTAACCCGGCAGCGGGATGATGACGCCCGGCAGGATTTCGATCTGGGTCGGCGCCGGGACTGGTGCGGGCACCGGCGGAACGGGCGGGACCGGGACGGCCGGGGGCGGAACCTCGACGGGCGCGGGAGTGGGCGCGCCGGGCGGCGGGACAACCCCGCTGGTGCCGGTTCCCGTTCCGTCGCCGCTGGTTTGACCGGTCCACGTCGGCACACCGGCTTGGCCGCCGATCGGGTCGGGCCACGGGAAGTCTTCCCAATCGGTGTCATCGAGGGCGCCGTCCATCGTGTCTTTCCAGATGTCGGACGGCAGACCCGAACCGTAGACCAGCCCACCCCAGCTGTTGTTGATGGCGGTCGCATCGGCCTTGCCGATCCACACCGCTGTCGACAGCGACGGCGTGTAACCGACCATCCAGGCGTCCTTGTTCTCACCGGTGTCCCCGAGCTGCGCCGTCCCGGTCTTCGCCGCGGACGGGCGTCCCCCGGCCAGCGCGTGGCCCCGCGAGTAGGAGGCGATCGGCATCAGTGCCTGACTGATGTTGTCGGCCACCGCGGCATCGAGCCGGCGCTCACCCGGGCTGGGTGCGCGGTCCAGGAGCACGACGCCGTCGGCGGTCACGACCCGCTGCACGAAATACGGCTGGTGATAGATGCCCGACGCCGCGAGTGTCGCGTACGCGGACGCCATGTCGATCGGCCGCGACAGGTACTGGCCGAGCACGATGCCGCCCTCGGGTTCGCCGCCGTTCTCGCTGAGCGTCTTGCCCTGCACCCCGGGAATGAACTCCGGGATCCCCGCCTTGTGGGCGGCGTCGGCGATGGCCTGCGGACCGTTGTCCAGCGACATCATCAACCGGTAGAAGCTCGTGTTCAGCGACCGCTTCGTCGCCTCCGCGATGGTGCAGGTGCCGCAGGACTCGCCCTCGACGTTGCCGATCTGCACGGTGCCGACGGTCAGCGGTGCACTGCTGAAGCGGGCGGAGAGGGGGATGCCCTGCTCCAGCGCCGCGGCCAGGCCGAACACCTTGAACGATGACCCGGTCTGCAACGGCGCCTGGGCGTAGTCGAAGCCGGCGCCGTCCTCGCCGCCGTAGTACGCGCGCACACCGCCGGTGCGGGGGTCGATGGACACGACCGCGGTCCGCAGCCCCGGATCCTCACCTTCGAGGTTGTCGTGGACGGCGTCGATCGCGGATTGCTGCGCCCGCGGGTCGATCGTGGTGGTGATCTGCAGCCCCTCGGTGTTGAGGGTCTGCTCGGAGATCCCCGCATCCGACAACTCGCGCAGCACCTGGTTGCGGATCAGGCCGTCGGGACCCGGCGCGGAGTTGGCGTCGGTGGGCCGGTTGGACGGCGCGGTGACCGGGAATTCCGCCGCACTGCGGTCCTGCTGACTGAGCACACCCATCGCGACCATGCCGTCGAGGACGTAGTTCCAGCGCGCCTGCAGCTGGTCGAGGTTGGCCTCGGGGTCGAGGTAGGACGGGCTCTGGATCACGGATGCGAGCACCGCACCCTCGGCCACCGACAGGTCGCCGACCGGTTTGTCGAAGTAGGCGCGCGACGCCGCCTCGATGCCGTACGCGCCGCGCCCGAAGTAGATGGTGTTCAGGTAGGCGGCGAGAATCTCGTCCTTGGACCACTCGCGAGCCATCTTGGTGGAGATCACGAGTTCGCGCATCTTGCGGTACACGTTGCGGTCCGCGCCGACCAGCACGTTCTTGACGTACTGCTGCGTGATCGTCGACCCGCCGCCCGCGCTTTCCTTGCCGAGGACGTTGTCGCGGGCGGCACGCATGAACCCGGTGACGGAGAAGCCGGGGTTGGAGTAGAAGTTGCGGTCCTCCGCCGACAGGACGGCGTCGCGGATGTGCTGGGGAATGGCGTCGAGCGCGATCTCGGTGCGGTTGCCCTCCGGCGGGATCACCTTGGTCAGCTCGGTGGTGCCGTCGGCAGCGAAGACGGTGGCCACCTGGTTGGTCTTCATGTCCGACGGGCGCGGGATCTCGGCGCGGACGTAACTGACCAGGAACGCGACGAGGGGGACGACCAGCAGCAATGCGATCACGACCAGGCTCACGCGGCGGACCGTGCGCCACCGGTTGCGCTTCTTCGTCCCGTCCGGTGATGGAGTGCTCGTGTCAGCCGAACCGTCGTCTACGGGCGGTGTGGCCCCCGGATCGGGGGCATGATTGCCCGTCTCGTCGTTGCCAGAGCTCACTTACACACTCCCGGTCAGTTATCCGGTCACGGAGGATCATCGCACCCACCCGTACGTATGTTATGTGAACGGCCTCCAGTGTGACGCGCGCCGCGCTAACGCTCAGCAAATATCCATACCGACCGTACTGTTTCAGCGCACCCGATTTCGGGCGACGATCGCCAGCGCCGACAGCACCAGGCAACCGAGCAACACCAACGCGGGGGTGACGCCGGGGTCGCCGCGGACGACCTCGACGACCGCGGCGATGAACGCCATCACCGTGAAGAACCCGAGGATGCCGATCAGAACCTCGAGCCGCTGCCGCTTCGCCACCGGATGCACGACCGGCCCCTAACTCTTCACGCCGCCGGCCGTCAGGCCCGACACGATGCGACGCTGGAACAGCAGCACCATGATCACCAGCGGAATGGTGACGATCGTGCCCGCCGCCATGATCGCCGCGTACGGCACGACGTGCGGGTCGTTGCCGGAGAACCGGGCGATCGCGACCGTGACCGGTTCGGTGGCGTCGCTGGAGAGTTGGCTGGCGAGCAGGTACTCGTTGACGGTCGCGATGAACGCGAGGATGGCGGTGGTGAACAGGGCGGGCGCCGCGAGCGGCAACATCACCAGACGGAACGCCTGACCGCGGCTGGCGCCGTCGATGCGGGCTGCCTCCTCGAGCTCCCAGGGGAGTTCCTTGAAGAACGACGTCAGCGTGTAGATGGTGAGCGGCAGGACGAACGAGATGTTCGGGATGATCATCGCCTGGTAGGTGCCGATCCAGCCGATGTTCGTGAACAGCTGGAACAGCGGAGTGACGAGGGCGACGACGGGGAACATCGACGCGCCGAGCACGATGCCGACCACCACGTACTTGAACCGGAACTCGATGCGGGCCAGCGCGTAGGCGGTGAAGATGCCGACGGCGAGGGCGACGACGGTGGTGATTCCGCCGATGATCATGCTGTTGACGACGGCCCGGGTGAAGTTGTTGCCGCTGCTCGTCGACAGTGCGTTCTGGAAGTTCTCGAGCGTGAGGTGGGTGGGCCAGGGTGTGGTGTCGAACGTGTAGTCGGGGTCGCGGAACGCCGTCACGATCATCCAGTAGAACGGTGCGAGCCCCCAGACGAGGATGATCGCGACACCGATGTAGATGCGGGAGTTCTTGAAAGCGAACCGCTTCGGACGGTTGCGGGGGACGGGCCTGCTCGGGAGTTCGAGCTCCGGGGCGCGATGGGTCACGGCTTCGGCCCCTTTCGCTGGGCTTCCTGAGTCTCGACGGCGTTGGCGCCGAGGAACTTCACGAGGACGAACGCCACCGCGAAGATCAGGAGGAACGTGATGGTGGAAAGTGCGGACGCACTGTTGAACCCTTGCCGCACCTGGTCGACCACGAGGATCGACACCGTCGTGGTGGCGGGGTTGCCGCCGGTCAGGATGGCGGGCAGGTCGTACATGCGCAGGGCGTCCATCGTGCGGAACAGGATCGCGACCATCAGCGCCGGCTTCACCAGCGGGAGCGTGATCTGCCGGAACCGCTGCCACGCGGAGGCGCCGTCGACCCGCGCCGCCTCGTACACGTCCTGCGGGATCATCTGCAGTCCGGCGAGGATCAGCAGGGCCATGAAGGGGGTGGTCTTCCAGACGTCCGAGATGATCACCGCGAATCGGGCGGGCCAGGCGTCCGACGTCCACAGGATCTCGGTGCCGAGGAGGCGGTTGGCGATGCCGTCGTAGGCGAAGATGAAGTACCAGAGCTTGGCGGTGACCGCGGTCGGGATGGCCCACGGGATCAGGACCGCCGCACGCAGCAGGGCGCGGCCCTTGAACGTCTTGCCCATGATGATCGCCATCCACAGGCCGATCGCGACCTCGAGGCCCACCGTGACGACGGTGAAGAACGCTGTGTTCCCGACGGCCGACCAGAACTGCGAGCCGAGCGTGCCGGGCGGGCACGCCACCGCCACGCCGCTCGGGGAGGTGCACTGCTGCAGAATCCAGTGCGTGTAGTTGGTGAACCCGGCCCAGCCGCCCTCGACGAACATGCCGGTCGTCGGATCGAGTCCCGCGTCCTTCTGGAACGACATCACCACTGCCCGGATCACCGGGTAGCCGATGACGACGGCCAGCACAGCCAGCGTCGGGACGACGAACAGCCACGCGCGGCGACTGCTCAGCCCAAAGCGCCGCCTGTTCTCGCTCTTCTCACGCGTCCCGCGGCCGGGGTCGGAATCCCCGGCCGCGGGACGGGCCGGCGCTCCACTGGTGGTCCCAGTCGGAACGGCCATGTTCACTCCTGTGCTCTACGAGCCTGCGGACTGGATGCCGGACTGCATGTCCGTGATCGCCTGATCCACCGACTTCTCGCCCTTGATGGCAGCGTAGGCGTTGTCCTGCACGGCCTTCGACACAGCGGGGTAGAACGGCGTGACCGGACGGGGAACGGCGTTCTCGATCGACACCTTCAGCGTCGGCATGAACGGGTAGGCCGCGATGATCTCCGGGTCGTCGTACAGTGCGGCGCGGACCGGCGGCAGCGAGCCCATGGCGATGATCCGCTGAGCCTGCTCACCCTGCAGGAAGGTGAGGAAGTCGCGGGCCGTCGCCTTGTTTTCGGAGTACGCGCTGATGGCGGCGTTGTAGCCACCGAGGGTCGAGGCGCCGATGCCGTCCTTGCCGGGCAGCGGGGCGACCGCGAACTTGCCCTTGACCGCGGACGAATCCTTGTCGGCCGTGCCGTACACGTAGGGCCAGTTGCGCAGGAACAGCGCCTTGCCGTCCTCGAACGCCTTCTGGCTCTCCGGCTCCTTGAACGTGGTGTCCTGGGCCGGGATGTCGCCGTCCTTGAAGTTGTCGACCAGCACCTGCAGGCCGGCGCGGGCCTCGGGGCTGTCGATGGTCGGCGTCTTGCCGTCCTCGCCGACGAACGAGCCGCCGTACGCGTTGATGACCTCGGCGGTGTTCACCGTCAGGCCCTCGTACGGTGCGAACTGACCGGCGTAGCAGTCGATGTTGTTGGTCTTCGCGACCTCACACGCGGCGGCCAGCTCGTCCCACGTCTTCGGTGCGGCGGGCAGCAGGTCGCTGCGGTAGTACAGCAGGCCGCCGTTGGTGTTCTTCGGCGCCGCGTACTGGGTGCCGTTGTAGGTGGCGCTGTCGACCGTGGCGGGGAGGATTCCGGTGTTGTCCACCGCGAACTCGCCGGTCAGCGGCTGCAGCCAGCCCTTGGCCGCGAACTCCGCGGTCCAGGGGACGTCGAGTGCCACGACGTCGTAGTCGGACTGCTTGGCCTGCAGGTGCTGGACCAGGTCGTCGTGCGCCTGATCGGCGTCGTTCGACTGCTCCTTGAACGTCACCTGCTCGTCCGGGTGCTCGGCGTTCCATGCGTCGATGATCTGGCGGACGACACCGGTCTCGGTGGTGTCCTTGCCCTCGACGTACGTGATGGGTCCGCGACCGTCGAGGTTCTCCGACGTGGAGTCGCTGCCGCTGTCGCTCGAGCAAGCGGTGAGCGTGACCAGCGAGGCAGCGGTGGCAAACACCGCGGCGCGCCGGACCGCTCTCGAAATCTGAACCATGGAGTCTCCCCGTAGGTAGATGTGGATGAACCCGTTACCGGCACGACGGAACTCGGGGCACCGGCGCGGTGTCGGAACATACTGTGGCATGGAACACCGTCGAAGGCCCGCATTACCCCCGACCTGAATCGGTCAGGAACCGCTCCGGCCACCGCGGGGTCAGCTCAGCCGGTAGCCCTCGGACGCCGAGAACAGGTGCACCTGGGACGGGTCGACGTGCAGTTTCACCAGGTCACCCTTGCGGGGTGGGTTCCGCCAGTCGGCGCGGGCCACCAACTGCTGCGTCTCCCCGTTGACGGTGCTGCGGCCGTAGATGTAGGCGTCGGATCCGAGTTCCTCCACCACCGCGACCTCCATCGGGATGCCGGTGGTCGACAGTTCCAGGTGTTCGGGGCGGATCCCGACGACCACCTGACGCTCGTCGCTGTCGGCACGCAGCTGCCGGGGCAGCGGGATGGTCGCGTCGCCGAGCACGACGCCGTCGGACGTGATCGGCAGCGTGAAGAGGTTCATCGACGGCGACCCCATGAAACCGGCGACGAACACGTTGACGGGCTTGTTGTAGAGGTCGCGGGGCGACGCGCACTGCTGCAGCACCCCGTCCTTCAGCACCGCCACCCGGTCGCCCATCGTCATGGCCTCGACCTGGTCGTGCGTCACGTACACCATGGTGGTCTCGAGGCGGCGCTGCAGCTGCGCGATCTGGGTGCGCGTCTGCACCCGAAGCTTGGCGTCGAGGTTGGACAGCGGCTCGTCCATCAGGAACACCTGCGGCTGCCGGACGATGGCGCGTCCCATCGCGACACGCTGCCGCTGGCCGCCGGACAGCGCCTTCGGTTTGCGGTCCAGGTACGGCTCGAGGTCGAGGAGTTTCGCCGTCTCCTCGACGCGCGTGCGGATGTCGTCCTTCGCGGCGCCGGCGAGCTTGAGCGCGAAACCCATGTTCTCGGCCACCGACATGTGTGGGTACAGCGCATAGTTCTGGAACACCATCGCGATGTCGCGTTCCTTGGGTTCCTGGGTGGTGACGTCGCGGTCACCGATGAGGATCCGCCCGCTGTGGACGTCCTCGAGCCCGGCCAGCATCCGCAGCGACGTCGACTTGCCGCAGCCGGACGGGCCGACGAGGACCAGGAACTCACCGTCCTCGATCTTCAGGTCGAGCGTATCGACGGCCGGCTTGTCCGAGCCGGGGAACAGGCAGGTGGCACCGTCATAGGTCACTGTGGCCATGAACGTCGAAGTCCCTTCTACCCGGCGCCGCGCACAGGTTCGTGAAAATGTACCTGTTGACGCACTTTCTCACTCACCTGTGGGTCGGCGGATGATCGGCTCGCACAACCGCCGTCAGTCCTCCTCGCGCCGCCACCGATGTCGATGCGGCCGAATTACCCTCGGTCCGAATCGCGTTGGCCACATTCATGTACAGGTTTCTCCACAGGTGGGGATGAACGCCTCGATGGGTCGGGGGCGTGAATGCCGCGTGAACACCATGAGTCGCGGGTGTGACCGTAACGAGACCGCCTGCCGCAGGGGCGCTTCGCGCCCGTGCGCCTTTTTGGTTGTCCTAGCTACCAGAACGGCGCACGGGTGGCGGAGCCGCCTCGAACCGGTCCGGGCTGTCCACGACACCCGCGCTGCAGGCGGTCAGGCGGGGTTCGGTGCGGGTCGTGCGCACCCGGACCCGGTCGGTGCCGTCCGGGTGCCGGACCAGGACGTCGGTGTCGCCGTCCGGTCGCGGGACCGCCGACAGCGGGATCACGTCGTCGAGTCCGAGCAGCGACCGCTCGACCCGGACAGCGTGCTCGGCGAACTGCAGCACCGGGTCGTCGGTGCACCGGCCGCGGTAGTGTTCGAGCACCACCCGTCCGCGATCATGCTCGGCGACAATGTGTTCCGCGGCCTCCGCGGTGACCCGGCCGTAGTAGATGCCCGACGGCAGGCACACCACGGTCGCGGCGAACCGGTCGCCGCCGACGTGCGTCGACTCCCAGACCCGTCCGTCGCGGTGGCCGAGACCGGTGACGACGGGGCGTCCGAACGACGCGCAGCAGGCGTCCTTCTTGCCGTGGGTACAGACCAGGAAGAGTGATTCGGTGGCATCGAGGCGTTCCCCTCGGCCGGGCGGCAGATTCGTGAGGTCCAGGTCGAGGTCGAGCAGTTCCCGGTCCTCGCGCACCAGCAGTCGCTCCGCCCAGCCCTCGGTGCGTCCGGGACGCACGAGGTAGACGTGACGTCCGGCGGCGACGTCGCGGCGCTGCCGGGTGCGGATCAGCACCGGACGCACCCCCTCATCGGCGCACCGGGCGGCGAGCGCGTCGCCGAGGACCGGATCGAGGCGGCTCTGCCGGAGCCGGTCGCGACCCCACGGTCCGGGTTGCTCGATCAGCAGCCAGCCCCGCACCCGGGGCGCGGTGCCGCACAACGGCTCCTGGAGTGACCGGGAAAGCGCCGCGCACGCCGGTGGCGTCCACCCCTCGGGCGACGTCGTCGTCTGCACGCTCACGCAACAGACTGTATAAGGTTAGGTTCGCCTATCTTCTACCCCCTTCAAGATCGAGGTCCAGGATGCGTTCAGCTACGTGCTCCCCGAATGTCACCGACGTCCAATGGCAGGAGATCGTCGACGCCCTGACGCGACGAGAATTCGGTGCCGGGCTGGGAGCAGCCGCGCTGGCCGCCCTCACCGCCGCATGCGCGCGACCCGACGCCGCAACGGGCAGCGACAGCAGCGGGCAGCGCACCGTCACCCACGCCATGGGCACGACAACGGTGAGCAACCGGCCCAGTCGCATCGTCGCCCTCGACAGCCTGCCCATCGACACCGTCGTCACGCTCGGGAAGACACCGGTCGGCGCGGCTCAGGCAGGCTCCGCCGACGCGCTGCCTGCCTACCTCGGCGGCGGACTGGACAGCACCACCGTCGTCGGGTCGATCGCCGAACCGAACCTCGAGGCAATCGCCGCGTTGCAGCCCGACCTCATCCTCAGCAGCAAGCAGCGGCACGGCGACCTGTACGACGCGCTGTCGGCGATCGCGCCCACCGTGTTCGCGGTGTCGCCGGCGGTCGACTGGCAAGGGACGCTGCGGTTGTTCGCCGAGGCCATGGGGGAGACGGAAGCAGCCGAGCAGAAGCTGTCGGCGTTCCACGCCCGCGCCGCCGCATTGAGCGAAACCAACCGGGGCCGCACCGCGCACGTCATCCGCGTGATGGACGACGGTCTGCGCCTCCACGGACCCGGCACGTTCTCCGGTTCCGTGCTGACCGCGGCCGGCTACACCATCACTGGACAACCGTGGGACGCGAAGAACGACATGTCCGAGATCTCACTCGAGAACGTCGCCCAGATCGACTCCGACATCGCGTTCGTCGCCAACACGTCCGCACCGGGGGAACTGGGGATCGACCCCGCACTCGTCGGGCAGATGGGGCCGTCACGACGCGACGGCGTCCGCCAGACCGACTACCGGGTGTGGATCACCGGCATCGGTCTCACCGGCGCAAACCTGATCCTCGACGACCTCGAGCGGCTGTAGGCGCTTCGCGCCCGTGCGCCTTTTTGGTAGCGCCGACGACCAGAAAGGCGCACGGGCGCTAGCCTCCCCTGGTGAGTTCCGACAAGATGCTGACCCGCATCGGTGGGCTCCTCCGGCAGGCGGAATCCACCGACAACCCGCACGAGGGCGAGGCCTTCATGGCCGCCGCCCAACGGCTCGCGACCGCCGCCTCGATCGACCTCGCGGTGGCGCGTGCACACGCGGCGGGCAGGGAGAAGCGGGCCACTCCCACGCAGCGCCTGATCACGATCGGCGAACCGGGCAAGAAGGGGTTGCGGACGTACGCGCAGCTGTTCCTGGTGATCGCCGCCGCCAACGACGTCCAGTGCGACATCGCCCAGACGTCGGCCGTCATCTACGCATACGGGTTCGCGGGCGACATCGATGTCTGCGAGGCCCTGTACGCGAGCCTGCTGATCCAGATGGTCCGGGCGTCCGACGCGTACATCAAGTCGGGGGAGTACCGCAGCGAGACGACGGTGCGGACGCAAATCGAGAAGCGCGGACGCCGCCGGGTCGCGACACGGGTGCGACGCCCCGTCGCCGGTGTCACCGCCCGGTTGAATTTCCAGCTCGCCTACGCCGCGCGGATCGGGCAGCGCCTCGCCGACGCGAAGAAGGAGGCCGAGGAGCAGGCAGTGTCCGTGCTGGAGTCGTCGGCGGAGACGGCGCTGGTCCTGCGCGACAAGCAGCTCGAGCTGAAGGACTACTACTCGGAGAACTCGCAGGCCCGCGGGATGTGGCGAGGAGGGCGGGCGTCCGCCGGACATTCGTCGAGCGCCCGCCGGGCCGGCGACCGCGCCGCCCGGACCGCCCGCCTGAGCAACTCACCCGAACTGTCGACCTCCCGAAAGCAGATCCCGTCGTGAAGCGACCCCGCGACACCCAGCGGACCGCCGTGTACGACGCGGAAGCCCTCGTGCGCACCATGTTCGACCGCGCCGACGAGCGCGGGCTGCGCGTCGTCGACGTTCTCGGGTCGCAGGTGACGCTGCCGGTGGAACGCAAGTTCGCGTCGATCGACTCGGTGCAGGACTACGTGGACCGGGTGCTCGCCCTGAACTGGGTGCGGTCCACATGGACGCGGGCGGCCACCCCGATTCACGTCCGCGCGCGGTCGGGCAACAAGGCCGCCCACTACGAAAACGATTGCGCGACAATCGCGGTACCCGAGCATCGGAACGGGAGCGCCTGGGCGTTCCGCGAACTGGTGGTGCTCCACGAGATCGCCCATCACCTCGATCCGTCCGACCCCGAGTACCCGACGGTCGCGCCGCACGGACCGGAGTACGTGGACCGCTACCTCACCCTGGTCGGGGAGATCATCGGCCCCGAGGCGGCATTCGTCCTGCGGACCATGCTCCTCGCGGGCGGGGTGCGGCTGAACTGAGGCGGCGACCGCCGGGTGGATGTACCTTTCGACGCACCTGAGGCGTCGGACGGCACATTCGCCCGCTCAGATCGTCCGCTCGGCCGGTTCATTGTGCGCCCGGCCGTCGCGCGAGCACTATGGATCGAGAAGGCCCAACGTCTACTCCGAGGAGCCACGAATGACTCGTCCAGTTCGCATCGGTGTCCAACTTCAGCCGCAGCACGCGCCCGACTACGGGATGATCCGCGACGCGGTGCTGCGGGCCGAGGACGCCGGCGTCGACATCGTCTTCAATTGGGATCACTTCTATCCGCTGTACGGCGATCCGGCCGGCGCCCACTTCGAGTGCTGGACGATGCTCGGGGCGTTCGCCGAGCAGACGGAGCGAGTGGAGATCGGCGCGCTCGTCACGTGTGCCGGCTACCGGAACCCGGACCTCCTCGCCGACATGGCCCGCACCGTCGATCACATCAGCGGCGGACGGCTGATCCTGGGCATCGGCTCGGGCTGGTTCGAGCGCGACTACGACGAGTACGGCTACGAATTCGGTACCGCCGGGTCACGGCTCGACCTGCTCGCCGAGTATCTTCCGCGGATCACCGCCCGGTTCGGCAAGCTGGAACCCGCACCCACCCGGCACATTCCGATCCTCATCGGCGGTGGCGGCGAGAAGAAGACGTTGCCGCTGGTCGGGAAATACGGCGACATCTGGCACAGCTTCAGCGACATGGACACGTACAAGCGAAAGTCGGGGATCCTCGCCGGGTACGCACAGGATGCCGGACGCAGCCCCGACAGCATCCAGCACTCCACATCGTGGCCGGGTGTCGAGGACGCGGCAGCCCAAGTCGACGCCGGCGTCACCCTCTTCACCGTAGGTGTGGGCGGTCCCGACTACGACCTCAGCACTCTGAAGGAGGCCATCGCCTGGCGCGACGAGAACACCCCGCCGCCGCTGTCCGGCCTGGCGTAGGCGCTTCGCACCCGTGCGCCTTTCTGGTAGCCGGAACAACCAAAAAGGCGCACGGGTGGCGGAGCCGCCTACAGCCGTTCGAGGACCATCGCCATGCCCTGACCGCCTCCGACGCACATGGTTTCGAGGCCGAACTGCTTGTCGTGGGTGGTCAGGTTGTTGAGCAGCGTGGCGGTGATGCGGGCACCGGTCATGCCGAACGGGTGACCGAGAGCGATCGCGCCGCCGGAGATGTTGAGCTTGTCCTCGTCGATGTTCAGCTCCCGCGCCGACCCGATCACCTGGACGGCGAACGCCTCGTTGATCTCGACGAGGTCGATGTCGGAGATGCCCAGTCCCGCGATGGCGAGGGCCCGCTTGGACGCCTCGATCGGGCCGAGACCCATGATCTCCGGCGACAGCCCGGACACCCCGGTGGACACGATCCGGGCCAGCGGGGTCAGCCCCAGCTCCTTGGCCTTGGTGTCGGACATGATCACCAGGGCGGCGGCGCCGTCGTTGAGCGGGCACGCGTTGCCGGCGGTGACGGTGCCGTCCGGACGGAAGACGGGCTTGAGCTGGCTGACGGCCTCGTAGGTGGTGCCGGCGCGGGGGCCGTCGTCCTTCGTCACGACGGTGCCGTCGGGCAGGGTCACCGGGGTGATCTCCCGCTCGAAGAAGCCGTTGTTGATGGCCTCCTCGGCGCGGTTCTGCGAGCGCACCGCCCAGCGGTCCTGCTCCTCGCGGGTGATGCCGGTGATCTGCGCGACGTTCTCCGCGGTCTGGCCCATCGCGATGTAGGTGTCGGGGACCAGGCCCTCCTCGCGGGGGTCGACCCACTGCCGCCCGCCCTGGGCGAGCTTCTCGGTGCGGGTCTGTGCGTCGGCGTACAGCGGGTTCTGGGTGTCGGGCAGCGAGTCGGAGTTGCCCTTGACGAACCGGGAGACGGTCTCGACGCCGGCGGAGATGAACACGTCGCCCTCACCGGCCTTGATCGCGTGCAGGGCCATGCGGGTGGTCTGCAGCGACGACGAACAGTACCGGGTGATGGTGGTGCCGGGGATGAAGTCGTAGCCGAGCTGGACCGCGACGTTGCGGCCCATGTTGAACCCCTGCTCGCCGCCGGGCAGACCGCAGCCCAGGATCAGGTCGTTGATGTCGGTGGGGTCGAGCGCGGGCACCTTGTCCAGTGCCGCCTGGACCATCTGCGCGGCGAGGTCGTCGGGGCGCATGCCCTTGAGCGATCCCTTCATGGCGCGACCGATCGGGGAACGGGCGATGGAAACGATGACAGCCTCGGGCATGGGTAACTCCTACCGATTGACGTGGTGGACGGCAGTCGGTGCGGACCTGCAGCCCCTCAGTTCTAAGCATATGCTTATTTTCTAAGCGTTTGCATATATTGTCCGCGGCGGCGGCGTGGTGTCAACCCCCGGACGCCCGCGGTGGTGCTCGATGGGGCCGGATGTCATCCGGAGACCACCGCGTCGACGAAGATGTCGATCGCGAGGGGCGGAGTACCTCCGTAGCTTGTGAAATCGGTGACGCCGGCTTCGGCGAGAACCTCGACGTCGAGAAGGGTTCGGCCGTTGTCGGTGCCGGCGGGACGGCTGAGGAGTTCGATTGCCGCGTCGGCCATGATTTCCGGGGACCGCGCGTGCTGCAGACTCGCGTCGCCGCCGAGCAGGTTGCCCACGGCCGCTGTCGCGATCGTCGTCTGCGGCCACAGACAGTTGCTGGACAGAGCTACCTCCGCGTACTCGGCGGCGATCCCCAGCGCCGCCAGCGTCATCCCGTACTTTGCGAGCATGTATCCGGGGTGGGCGCCCAGCCACTGCGGTGACATGTTGAGCGGAGGGGAGAGGGTCAGTACGTGAGGGCTCGCCGACTTCTGCAGGTAGGGCAGGCAGGCGCGGGTCAGCGCGAAGGTGCCGCGCACATTCACCTGCTGCATCAGATCGAACCTCTTGAGCGTGAGGTCCTCAGTCTTCGAGATGTCGAGCACGCTCGCGTTGTTGACCACGATGTCGACGCCACCGAAGTTGTCGCGGGCGGTGTCGACGGCCCGGGCGATGTCGCTGCCGTTGCGGACGTCACCGACCACCGGCACGGCATGTCCACCCAATTCGTTCAGTTCACTGACGGCGGTATGAATGGTTCCGGGCAGTCGCGGGTCGGGAGTGTCGGTCTTGGCGAGCAGGACAACGTTCCCCCCTCGACTGGCGAGGGCGCGCGCGATCGCGAGGCCGATGCCACGACTTCCGCCGGACATGACAGCGGTTCGGCCATGGAAACTGTTGTCGTTCATCGCATTCCTTCGTTCTTCTGGTGAGGAGGAAACCTGCTCATGCCCCGTGGGCAGGGGGACGCACCCGGCTCTCGTCGAGAGTCTCGTGGCGTCGAACGAGCGCTCCTCACGGTAGAAGAGCCCGTCCGGCCTTGACCACGTCTCCGAAGCACCAATGATCGGCCGGCTTTTGTCCTGCCCGGACAAGAGCCCCCTCGGCCTGTTGGACTCATGCGCGACAGTTCGCTGGTAGAAGAGATTTCCGGTGAACGGGTACCTGCGGTGCCGACACCCTCTATTGTCCTCACCATGGCTTCACACGACGAGCGCGTCGCGCTCCTGGTCGGACGCATCGCAGCTTCACTCAACCAGCGGCTGGTGCCACTGACCGGCGACATCACCGAAGTGCTCTATGCGGAGATCCCGGATCTGCGCGCTGATCGACAGTTGTTCGATCTCCTCGGTGCAAGTGTGGAGAGCAATCTCGACACCATCTTCCACACGCTTCAGCACGATATCGACCCGGACATCCTGGATGCGCCGGCAGCCGCCATGGAGTACGCGAGACGGCTTGCCCAGCACGGGGTTCCCGTCAATGCTCTGGTGCGCGCCTATCGGCTGGGGCAGACCAACTTGCTCGGACTCGTGTTCGACGAGCTGGGCGGAGCTGCGGTCCCGTCCGAGCTCGGTGTGCCGGTACTCCAACGCATCATCACCGTCATGTCGGTGTACATCGACAGGGTCTCGCAGCAGGTCGTCGAAGTCTACGAGCGTGAACGTGAGCGTTGGCTGGCGCACCAGAGCGGTGTCCGGGCTGTTCGCGTGCAGGAGATACTGGCAGGCAACGACGATCCGGACGCCGGTGCCGCCCTCAATTATGTTCTGCTTCAACGTCACCTCGCCGCGATCATCTGGGTGTCCGACACCGATGCGGGTGACATGCTGGCGAGGATCGAGGCCGCGGCACACGACGTCGCCGGCTTCATCGGGGGCGTGACCGACCCGTTGTTCGTGGCCGCGGACCGGGTCACCGGTTGGGTGTGGATCCCACTGGGTGCACGGAAAGCTGCGCGACGCGGGTACGGCGAACTGGGCGACTTTCTCACCGGGCGGTATCCGGGTCTCGCGATGTCCGTGGGCGGGGTAGCACACGGCCCGAGCGGGTTTCGCCACTCTCACGGTGGCGCGCAACGCGCCCGGGCGCTCGCACTCGCCGCCGGCCGGAACGCCCCCGTCGTCACCGCCTACGACGAACCGGGGGTGTCCACGGTCTCCCTGCTGATCGACGACCTGGCCGCGACCCGCGCCTGGGTACACGCCGTCCTGCGTGGGCTGGCAGCCGACAGCGACAACGCCGCCCGCCTGCGTGACACCGTGCAGGTCTATCTCGCGAACAATCTCAGCAACGTCACCGCGGCGAAAGAACTAGGCCTGCACTACAACTCCGTGAAGTACCGGGTCAAGCGTGCAGCCGAGGAACGCGGTGAGGATTTCACCCGTGATCGGCTCGCAGTCGAACTTGCACTACTCGCGTGTCAATGGCTGGGGCCGGCAGTTTTGACACCCGGCTGATTGCCCTCGCCGAAAATGCGGTGCCCCGGCGCGGCGCCGACGCGTCACCGCCGCGGCGATCCCCTCCGGCGCGGGCGGTGTGACCGCCAGTGCCCGCGCCAGCCGCCAGGATTCGGGCAACACTTCGTGCGGATGCACGATCCGATCGATGATCCCGCAACGCAACGCCCTTTCCGGTTCGAGGATGTCCGCCGTGAACACCGAGTCCCGTGCCTGCCGTGGCCGCAGCGTGGCCTCGGAGCTGACGATGGCGGCGTCACACCCGAGGATGAGGTCGAGGCCTCCATCCGACGCCAGTCCGTTCACGGCGGCGATCAGCGGTTTGCCGACCTGATGACGAACGAAGTCGGCGAACCCCCGGTACGCGCTCATCCGCCCGGCGGTCAGCGCCGAGATGTCCGCAACGGCGCAGAACGTGTCTCCTGTACCGGTGACGATGCCCACCCGAAGGCCTTGATCACCCGCGAACGTGTCCATCGCCGCACTGAACGCGGCGGACATCTCGGCGTCCGCGACGTTCCCGTCTCCGGGACGGTCCAGAGTGATCACGGCAATCGAACCGTGCCGGTCGACGACTGCGTTCACAGGACGTCGCCTCCGCGCCGCCGCAGGTAGCGCAGCGCGGACTGGGCGGCGTTGTACCCGCTCATCCCGTGCGCGCCTGCCCCCGGCGGCGTCGATGCGGAGCACAGGTAGGTGCCCGGCACTCCGGTGCTGTAGGGGTCGAGGGCGATCCGTGGTCGCAGTACCACCTGGGTCTCGGTGTTGGCGCCGCCGATGATGTCGCCGCCGACGTAGTTCGGGTTCGACGCCGCCAGCCGGACCGGCCCGCTGCTCACGGTGGCCACGATACGGTCGCGGAACCCCGGGGCGAACCGTTCGATCTGCGCGACCACCGCCTCGGTGGCGTCGCCCGAATAGCCATGCGGAACATGGGCGTACGCGTACAGGGGGTGCAGGTCGCCCTTCGACCGGCCGGGGTCGGCGAGGTACTGCTGGCCGACGAGGACGAAGGGGCGCGTCGGCATCCGGCCCGTCGCGACGTCACGTTCGGCGTCGGCGATCTCCGCGAAAGTGCCACCCAGGTGGACGGTCCCGGCCAGGCCGCAGTCGGGGTTCGTCCACGGAACGCCGCCTTCGACGGCGAAGTCGACCTTGAACGCCGCCGGGCCGTGCCGGAAGCGGCGGTAAGCCTTCGCGACCCGGGACGGCATCCGGTCGCCGAGGATGTCGACGGCGGCGGACGGGGCGACGTCGAGCAGAACGACGTCCGCGGGCGGAAGGTCGCGGCTGCCGCGGACCCGGGTGCCCGTGGTGATCTTGCCGCCCCAATCGGTGAGCATCGCGGCGAGCGCGGTGGTGATGGACTGCGATCCGCCCTCGGCGACCGGCCAGCCGTAGCGGTGTCCGGCGGCCACGATCATCAACCCGACCGCGGACGTGGCGGGACGGTCGAGGCGGTAGTAGGCGTGGGCGGCGACCCCGCCGAACAGCGCTCGGCCCTTCTCGGTGCGCCACCACCGGGCGGTGGCGGTCGCAGGCAGTAATGCCCGGGGCCCGAAGCTCGCGAGCTTCAGGGGGTGTCGCGGGACGTTCGCGATCGGTCGCATCAGGTCGGCGGCGAGGTCGTCGAAGCCGTCGGCGAGCCCGCCGAACATCCGCTGCCAGCGGGTTCCGTCGGCGCCGAGGCCGGCGGCGGTCGCGTGGACGGAGCGGTGCAGGAGTCCGGCGTCACCGGTGTCGAGGGGGTGGGCGCAGTCGATGTCGGCCCACTTCCACTTCAGGCCGTAGCGTTCGAGGTCGAGGGTCTGCAGGTACGGCGACCCGGCGCCCATGGGGTGGAAGGCGGAGCAGTTGTCGTGCACGAGTCCGGGGACGGTGAGTTCCGCGGACCGGGTGCCGCCGCCGATGGTGTCGGCCGCCTCGAGGACCTGCACCTCGACACCGTGGCGGGCGAGGTGGACCGCGGCAGCGAGCCCGTTGGGCCCGCTGCCGACCACGACTGCGGTGGTCACGGCCGCACCGCCGCACTATTGTCCGGCACCGTCGCCTCCTGCGTACTCGACCTGGCAATGTCTCCCTCCAGTGTCCACTGCACGTCGAACGGGATGGGACCGTTCGGCAGCCACGGTTGCTCGGCGATGGCGTCGGCGACCTTGTAGGTGCCGCGTTCGATCACGCCGAGGGCGGCGTCGATCACCTTGTATTCCTGGACGCCCTTGTGGATCGGTTGCGACTCGATCCAGGCGATGAGGAACTCGCCGGGGGCGAAGTTGCAGCGGCGCTGGAGCGCGGCGATCAGGTGTTCGTTGTGCAGATGCCCGTCGCCGAAGTTGAACGCCACCAGTGAGTTACAGCTGAATTCGGCCTCACGCAGGGAGTAGGTGTCGATGTTGTCGCCGAGTTGCCGGCTCATCAGTGAGAGCAAGGCGCGGCCCTGACTGTGCATCGACCGCCAGCCCAGCAGCTGGTGCATCACGACGTCGGCCACCTCGGGCGGGTAGGTCGCCAGCAACTGGGTGCGGGTGTTCTGGCTGGGCCGCTTCACGAACTGGTCGAGCTTGTCCTCCGCGCCCGGCGCGAAGGCCCAGGTCGCCGACGCCCAATTGCCCGCGTATTGGCGCATCGAGGGCAGGAACGAGACGAGGTCGGGGCGCAGGTTCCCGAGGATGGGGAAGAACACCAGTGCCGCGATGATCACGGCGAGCAGCAGCGGGGACGAGAAGTCTCCCAATCCGAAGCCGTTGGCGTTCGGGAAGCCGAGGAACAGGAACACCGACGCGTAGGCGAACAGCAGGTTCCACTCGAGCGGAACTGCAAGCGGGAACGTCGACAGGATGAACAGGTGGAACGCGACCATCAGCGCGACCGCGAGCAGGGTGACGGTGCCGTTCGTGGTGAACAGCAGCACCAGCGGCGTGACCACCTCGACGACGGTGCCGAGGACGTGGGCGACCCCACCGGCGACGACCGACGGCCGCAGGTCGTTCGGGAAGCTGCGGTAGTGGGCGCGCTTGATCGACTTGAACGGCAACCAGGGGGTGTTGGACAGCATCGGAGGCACGACCATCGAGAAGTGGTGGCCCAGCTTGGAGACGCCGGCGCCGACCCACACCGACACGATGAGCAGCTTCAGCGCGACGATCATGTCCACGAACGGAAGGACACCGAAGAAGACGACGGCCGGGAAGTACTGCTCGCCGCGCGCTGCGATGAAGACGACCTTGTCGCGCAGCCCGATCACGACCAGCAAGACGATCAGCGGCAACAGAAGCGTGGGATTCACCAGGCCGTGGTTGCCGGGCAGCACTGCGTCGATGGACGGTGTGTGCACGCCGGCGAACCCGAGCGCCAGGGCGAGGTTGACGAGGATGGCGAGATAGACGAGAACGTCGAACACGGTGCGGGTGTCACCGGACGTCAGCGGCACCTTCCCCGGCCACGGTGGCAGCCGGATGGTGCCGGGTCGCAACCAGAACAGGGCGCCGCCCATCATGGGCTTGAAGTGCCCGGCGAGCGGCCCCCAGGAACCACCCAGTCCGAGGATCTCGATCAGCATCGTCCACAGGATCAGCTTCTGATACACGACCGGGGCGTTCCACCATGCACCGACGTCGAGGACGTTGTACCCGGAGGTGAAGGTCGCGATGGACAGGCCCACACCGAGATAGAGGACGAGTAGTTTCAGGATGTAGATGGTGTGCACCATCTTCGGGGTCCCGAAGCCGTAGTCGACCCAGTGCGTCGACATGGCGCGGATGCGGTCGAAGAACGGGCGGTCGAGGAAGGTGGCGGGGTCGACGTCGGGAAAGTTCCCGGTTTTGAATCCCATGGGAGGCTCCTGGGCTGAGGTGGGTAGGGGTCATCGCCTCGGGTGGGTCCCGAGGTGTGGGGCGTACTGGATCAGCTGACGGCGGCAGGCCGGTGGCGGCTGCGCAGGCCGGGCTTGTCGATCTTGCCGACGGGGTTGCGCGGCAGAGCGTCGACGACGTGAATAGACACGGGCAGTTTGACTTTCGTGAGGCATCCTCGGAGGTGGTCGGTGAGCTGGTCGCCGGTGACGGGGCTGTCGGGGTAGGTGACGACGTACGCGACGGGCACCTCGCCGTACACCTCGTGTGGTGCGCCGATCACCGCTGCCTCGAGCACGCCGTCGTGGGTGGCGAGGGCGTTCTCGATCTCCTTGGGGTAGATGTTCTCGCCGCCGCGGATGATCATGTCCTTGATCCGGTCGACGAGGGTGAGGTAGCCGTCCTCGTCGAGGCGGCCGACGTCGCCGGTGTGCAGCCAACCGTCGACGACGGTCCGTGTGGTCTCCTCGGGGCGTCCCCGGTAACCGTGCATGACGTTGGCACCTGCGACGATCACCTCTCCGGTGACGCCGACGGGCAGGTGCTCGCCGTCGGGTCCGGCGATGGCGATCCGCTGTCCGGGCAGCGCCGGGCCCACCGTGCCGAGCTTGCGGACACCGCCGGGCGGGTTGCACGCCGACGCGCACGTGCCCTCGGTGAGCCCGTACCCCTCGACGATGACGAGTCCGAAACGCTGCTCGGCACGGTCGAGGAGTTCCTTGGAGATCGGTGCCGCCCCGCAGACCGCGAACCGCAGCGACGAGGTGTCGCCGACGGTGTCCTGGGAGACCAGGAGGGCGTAGATGGTCGGGACCGCGGAGAAGTACGTCGGCCGCAGCCTGGCGACGTCGTCGAAGAACCGGGCCGGAGAGAACCGTCCGGTGACGCTCAACTGCCCGCCGGCCAGCATCGGCGCGAGGAAGCTCACGCAGATCGCGTTGACGTGAAACAGCGGCAGGACGAGCAGGCAGTGGTCGGCGGCCGTGAGCGAGAAGTGCTCGACCATCGACGAACTCATGAACTGCAGGTTGTCGTGGGTGAGCATGACCCCCTTGGGGCGTCCCGTCGAACCGGACGTGTAGATGAGGAGTGCGATGTCGTCGCCGGACGGGCCACTGTCGGGGGCCCAGTTCGGGCGCGGGGTCGTCGCCATGTCGGCCACGGCGATCGTCGGGCGGCCGCCGGAGGGTGCGCCCGGTCCCTCGTTGACGACGAGGACGGCCTCGGCGTCCGCGAACTGGTATTCCGCCTCGACGGCGGTGAACGTGGGGTTGACCGGGGTCGCGGTCGCGCCGATCCGCCACGCGGCCATCAGGGCGACCAGGAGTTCCGCCCGGTTGGGCAGCATCACGGCGACGACGTCCCCGCTCCGGACGCCGTTGTCTGTCAGTTGCGTCGCGAACGCATCCACGCGGTCGGCGAACTGCCGGTAGGTGAGGTCGAGGTGGTCGTCGCGCAGGCACGGTGCGTCAGCACGTGCTGTCGCGAGGTCCCAAGCGAAATAGCCGATGTCCGACACGGTTTCGATCCCCTTCAGTGGTGGTGTGATCCACGACACTATGCAGGGGGAGCGAGATGCGGAATATTCCGTGGGGCTCGAGTTTGCGCGGGGATTTGTCCGCCGGAGACAAGCGGCTCCGCCGCCCGTGAGCGGCCAAGGAGTCCAGAGACTCGTTGACCACGCAGGGAGGCGGAGCCGCCTCAGGTGTTGCGGGCGAGCTTTTCGCCGATCACGCGTGCGCCTTCAGGGAAGGCGCCGGGGTTCGTGCCGGAGTAGTTGAGTCGGATGAATGGCCCGGCGGGTTCGGCGGGGAACCACTCGCCGCCGGGCGCGATGAGCACTCCTGCGGCTTCGCAGTCGCGGACGAGTTGCCGGAGATCGGTTGCGTCGGGCAGGCGCACCCAGAGGTTGAGTCCGCCTTTGGGCACGTTGGTGAGGTGAGCTCGGGGGACGTGCTCGCGCAGGCTGGTGACGAGCAGGTCGCGGCGTGCTCGGAGTTGTTGCCGGAGATTGCGCAGGTGGGTCTGCCATCCGGGCTGGGTGACGACGTCGAGTGCTGCGGCCTGGAGTAGTCCGCTGACATACATCGATGAGGCTCCGCGGTCAGCGAGGATGCGTTCCCGGGCCGGACCGCGGGCGATGACTGCGGCGATGCGTATGGACGGTGACACGCTCTTGGTCAGCGAGCGGAGGTAGACCACATGGCCGGCGTCGTCGTGCGCGGCGACGGGGTTGGAGTCGGTGTCGATCCCGAAATCGTGGGCCCAGTCGTCTTCGACGAGGAAGGCGCCGTTTGCCCGGACAACCTCTAATACGTTTTCGGACACCATGTTCGACCATTGCGCGCCGGTGGGGTTGGCGTAATTCGGTTGAGCGTAGAACACCCGCGCGCCGGTCTCCGCGAAGGCTCGCGCCAGCTCGTCCGGGTCGGGGCCTTCGGGTCCGCTGGGGACGGGGACCACATGCACTCCGGCCTGGGCCGCGGCCAGTATGGCCCCCCAATACGTGGGCGACTCCACCAGCAGCGGTTGCCCGATGGGAACCAGGGCCCGGAAGACGGAGCTGAGCCCGCTCTGACTTCCGGGCAAAACGATGACGTCGCTCGCCGTGGGCGGCGTGACGCCGACGGGTGTCGAGGTGCCCAGTTCGTTGGCGAACCACGATTGCAGCTCCGGGAGGCCCGCGGCGGGAGAGGGTGACAGCGCGGCGTCGCTGCGTGCTGCCCGGGTCAGCGCGGATCGAACCAGGCGCTCGGGTAGGAGTTCCCGATCCGGATAGCCGGCGTGCAACGCGATCGCATCGTTGGGGGCCCGGCGCATCGGAGTCGACAGCGCGGGGAGGCGGCTCTGCGGGGATCGCAGAGCCGCAGTCTGCCATCCGTAGTCGAGCGGCCGGGCCGTCCGAACGGCGCGAACGAACGTGCCGACGCCGGGCCTGCTCTCGATCAGCCCCTGCGCAGTCAGGGTACGCAGGGCCTTCTGCACGGTCACCGGACTCGCCGCGTACTCGGCGACGAGTGACCGGGTCGATGGGAGCCGCGCGCCGGGTGGCGCCTGGGCGATCCATTTACCCAGTGCGGTGACGATGCGCACGCTGCTATCGTTGACCATGACGGTAGATAGTAGCGCTACTCAAATTCGCGCAACAGTGTTATCGCCTTCTCGCGCCGGCCTCTGGTGGGGCCTGCTCGGGGTGGCAGCGTTCTCGTTCACGGTGCCGTTCACTCGGGTGGCGGTGACCGGGTTGTCGCCGATGTTCATCGGCTCGGGCCGGGCAGTGATCGCGGCGGTGCTCGCGGCGGCAGCTCTGACGCTGACCCGGCAGCGCTTTCCGCGAGGTGTGCAGTGGGCGCGTCTCGGTGTGGTGGCGGCCGGAATCGTCGTCGGCTTCCCGCTTCTCAGGTCCTTCGCCCTGACGACTGTGCCTGCCAGTCACGGTGCCGTCGTCATCGCGCTGCTGCCGGCGGCCACGGCGGTAACCGCTGTTGTCCGGGGCAAGGAGCATCCGCCACTGTCGTTCTGGATCATGGCAGGGGTGGGCGCCCTGGCGTCTGTCGTGTTCGCATCCATGCAGGGCGACGGGGTTGGTCACTTGCACTGGGCGGACCTACTGCTGTTCGGCGCCGTCGTGGCCGCCGCGGTCGGATACGCCGAGGGGGGCCTCCTCGCCCGCGAACTCGGCGCATGGCAGACGGTATCCTGGGCGCTGATGGTCGCCGCGCCGCTGATGATCACCCTGGCAGTCATGTCGGCGATCCGGCAGCCGCCCACCGGCTCACCGATCGAGTGGGCCGCGTTCGCGTACTTGGGCGTGGTGAGCATGTTCCTCGGCTTCTTCGCCTGGTATCGCGGCCTCGCGATCGGGCCGATGGCGCAGGTCAGCCAGGTCCAACTGGTCCAACCCGTGTTGACCATCAGCTGGGCGGCCCTGCTGCTGCGTGAACAGCTCACCTGGGCCACCATCCTCGGCGGCGTCGCCGTGGTCGTCTGCGCAGGGACCGCCGTCCGAGCCCGAGGGCGCTTCGCACCCGTGCGCCTTTCTGGTTGTCCCAGCTACCAAAAAGGCGCACGGGCGGCGGAGCCGCCTACGCCCGCCTGAGGATCGCCTGCAGGTCGGCGGACGGGGAGAGGGTGCCGTATTCGTGCGTGCGGTCGGGGCCGAGGCGGGCGTCGACGAATGCATCGGCGACGGCGGCGGGCGAGAACCGGGTCAGCAGCGACGCCTGCAGCGCGAGGGCCATCGATTCGACGACGGTACGGGCGCGCAGTTGGGCGGCCGCAGCGTCGAGTCCGGCGAGTTCGCCGAGCAGACGCCGGACCCGGTCGAGGTGCTCGTCGAGCACCGCGTTGGTGCCGCGGGACAGGTTCACCTCCGCGTCGAACGCGTCGACGCTGTCGGGTTCGCGGGTCATCGCGCGCAGGACGTCGAGGGCGATGACGTTGCCGGACCCCTCCCACACGGCCATGACGGGCTGCTCTCGGTAGCGGCGGGCGAGCGGGAAGTCCTCGGTGTAGCCGTTGCCGCCCAGGCATTCCAGCGCCTCGTAGGCGTGGTGCGGGCCGCGCTTGCAGATCCAGTACTTCGCGACCGCGGTCGCGAGGCGGCGGAAGCTGCGTTCCTGCTCGCTCGCGTCCTCGTCGTGGGCCCGGGCGAGGCGCAGCGCGGTGACGATGGCCGCCTCCGACTCGAGCGCCAGGTCGGCGAGCACCGACGTCATCGCGGGCTGATCGGCCAGGACCTTGCCGAACGCCGAACGGTGCCGGGCGTGCCACACCGCCTCGGCGACGGACTGCCGCATCCCCGCGGTGCTGCCGAGCACGCAGTCGAGGCGGGTGCGCGCGACCATCTCGATGATGGTGCGGACGCCGCGCCCCGGTTCGCCGACCATGACGCCGACAGTGCCGTCGAGTTCGATCTCGGACGACGCGTTGGACTTGTTGCCGAGCTTGTTCTTCAGCCGCTGGATGCGGAAGACGTTGCGGGTGCCGTCCGGGAGGATGCGCGGCAGCAGGAAGCACGACAGTCCTTCGCCGCCTGTGCCTTCCGCCTGCGCGAGGACGAGGAACGCGTCGGACATCGGCGCGGAGCAGAACCACTTGTGCCCGGTCAGGAGGTAGTCGGCGCCGGGACCGCCGCGACCGGCGGGTTTCGCGACGGTGGTGTTGGCCCGGACGTCCGAGCCGCCCTGCTTCTCCGTCATGGACATGCCGAAGATCGCGGACGCCTTGCCGGGTGCGTCGAGTTCGGGGGCGTAGCTGCGGGACAGCGCGCGGGGCTTCCAGATCGCGGCGACGTCGGGTTGCAGTTCGAGGGAGGGGATGACGGCGTTGGTCATCGAGATCGGGCAGGAGTGTCCGGGTTCGATCTGCGCGAACATCATGAATGCCGCTGCGCGAGCGACGTTCGCGCCCGGCTTCGGATCGGCCCCGGCCGACGTGTGCGCTCCGTGAGCGACGGCCGCGGAGATGATCCGGTGGTACGCGGGGTGGTATTCGACCTCGTCGATCCGGTTGCCCCAGCGGTCGAACGTCTTCAGTTCGGGGATGATCGTGTTGGCGAGTTCGGCGTCGTGCTGGAACGTGGCGCTGCCGACGAGTGCGCCGATGTCGGTGAGTTCGCCGGTGGCCCAGTCGGCGTCGTGGCGACGCACGCCCTCGGACAGCACCGTGTCGAGGGTGAACTCGTTGACCTCGGTGCGGGGTACCGACTGGTTGAGCACGGCGTGCGTCCGGTGGGGTGCGGGATGGGTGACGTTCGTTTCGGAAAAAGTAGTCATGACACTGTCTTTCGTGAGTCAGCTCGCGGAGCGGATCAGGTGCTTCTGGATCTTGCCGGTGGGAGTGCGGGGCAACACGGTGGCGAACACGTAGTCGCGGGGAATCTTGTAGCGCGCCAGCTTGTCCGACAGGTAGTCACGGATGTCGTCGGCACCCACGACGTCCGGTTCACGCCACACGACGTGCGCGACGACGGTCTCACCCCACTCGGGGTGCGGCCGGCCTACCACCGCGACGTCCACGACGTCGGGATGGCCGGAGATGGCGTCCTCCACTTCCTTGGAATAGACGTTCTCGCCGCCGGTGATGATCATGTCTTTCGCCCGGTCGACGATGTAGAGGTAGCCGCCGTCGTCCTTGCGTGCGAGATCGCCGGTGCGGTACCAGCCGCCGTCGGCGAACACGGCTGCGGTGGCACCGGGATCGTCGAGGTAGCCCTGCATCACAGTCTCGGTACGCAGCCAGATTTCGCCGATCTCCCCGGCGGGCACATCACAGCCGTCGAGGCCGGCCAGGCGCATGTCGACGCCGGCGAGCGCCGCCCGGCCGATCGAGCCGGCCTTCGCGAGCTGTTCCTCCGGGTAGAGGACGGCCCCGACGGGACCCGTCTCCGTCATCCCGTACACCTGGTAGAAGCGGGTCGTCCGGTACGACTCGACGAGCCGGCGCGCCACGTCGGCGCCGATCGGCCCGCCGCCGTAGAGCCAGGCCCGGACACTGGACAGGTCGTAGTCGGCGAAGTCCGGTACCGCATTCAGTGCCGTGGTGTAGATGACCGGCGGTCCGAAGCACAGCGTGATGCGTTGCTGCTGTACCGCTTCCAGGAAGTGGACGGGGTGGTACTCGCGGACGAGCACGACGTTGCGGTGGCTGTGCACGCAACCCTTGGGCGCGCCGGTGGTACCGGAGGTGTAGAGGATTTCCGCGGGGTCGTTCTCGTCGAGGTCGATGCCGTCGATGCCGTCCGGGTCCGCGATCGCGTCGTCGAAGAAGGGGAGGCCCGCCACGGCGGTGTCGGTGGTCAGCAGCTGCACCGGCGTCTCGAGTCGCTCGATCACGGGTGCGAGTTCGCCGTCGAAGACGCACACCTTCACCTGCGCATGCCGCAGGATGTAGTCGACCTCGGGTGCCTGCATCTTGTGGTTGACCGGCACCACCACCGCGCCGATGCGCCAGGCGCCGAGCATCGCGTAGACGAAGCCGGGGGTGTTGAAACACATGAGGGCGACGCGCTCGCCGCGCCCGACCCCCAGTTTCCGCAGCAGGGCGGCCGCGTGGCGGCTGCCGTCCTGCACGGAACCATACGTATGGTCGCGCCCCTGGAAATGGAGAAAGACCTTGTCGGGCGTCTTCCGGACGTTGCTGTCGAATACGCGCACGATGTTCATCGCGCTCCTTGAAGAAGAGGGGTTCAGTCGATGGAGGTGTTGAGGACGGTCTCGGGGATCTGGAGGTTCGCGAAGATGACGGCGACGGCCTCCTCGAGCGAGTAGCCGAAGCTCTCACCGGTGGCGGTCTTCTGGATCACGAGGCCGAAGATCGCCGACCAGAACGCCTTCGATTCGACGTCGATGCCGGCGCGCAGTTGCCAACCGGTGCGCATCAGGGTGCGGATCAGCGCGTCCTCGCCCGAGGAGTGCAGAGTGCGGAGGGTGTCGGTGATGAGGTCGCGCAGTTCGTTGCGCCGTCCCGTCATCAGCATCGCCGAGGTGAAGAGTTCGACGCTGGGCGCGCCGGGCCCGAGCAGGGAGCCGACGAGTCTCTCCGTGTAGTCGCCGACGGTCTCCGCGGTGGCCGCGTCGTCCTCGGCCCTCTTGCCTGCGCGCAACACGGCAGCACACGCGACCTCGACGAAGAGCCGTTCCTTGGAACCGTAGTAATAGGTCACCTGGTTGGGGTGGGCCCCCGCGGCGGCGCAGATCTGCGTGATCGGGACGCCCTCGCCGTTCGCGAGAAACAGTTCGGTGGCGGCGGTGAACAGGGCGTCGCGGGTCTGACGACCGGACTCCCGGGTGGCTCGCGCTGCTCGGCCCGTCTGCGGCACCATGTCTGCGCTCCTACTTGTTTGTATGACAAACAATAACTCGACTTTGTTTGTATGACAAACAAGGAGAGTGACGGGCGTCGCCCCACACGTCCTCCGACCCCGGAAATACCGACTGCCAGGGTTACGCTGCTCACCATGTTTTCTTCCGTCGGAGCGAAGATCCGTGTGGTGGTGGCGCTGCTGCTCACCGCCCTGCTGGCGCTGACCCTGTCGTCGTGTTCGAGTGACGGGGAGACGTCGGGGGCGGCATCGCAGGATCTGTGTTCGCCACCCGGCGTGGGCGCGGCCACCGCCGCCCCGACCAACCTCGCCGCCGCCGGTGCCGCGGCCGAGGACCGTTACACGACGCCGTCGACAACCCCGATCGACCAGATCGACACGTCGAAACTGAACCTGATCACCCCCGGTGTGCTCACCGTCGGCACGCTGTCCGACGCACCGCCGAGCATCTGCGTGAACTCGGAGAACCAGTTCACCGGCTACGACAACGAACTGCTGAAAGCCGTCGCCGGCAAACTGGGCCTGCGCGTCGACTTCGTCGGCACCGAGTTCGCCGGACTGCTCGCCCAGGTCGCCGGGCGGCGCTTCGACGTCGGATCCTCGTCCATCACGACGACGGACGAACGCCGCAACACCGTCGGCTTCACCAACGGCTACGACTTCGGCTACTTCTCCCTCGTCGTTCCCAACGGCGGTCCGATCCAGGGCTTCGACGACCTCACCGCGTCCACCCGCATCGGCGTCGTCCAGGGCACCGTCCAGGACGACTACGTCGTGAACACGCTGAAGCTGAACCCGGTGAAGTTCCCCGACTACGCCACCGCCTACGCGAATCTGAAGTCCGGGCAGATCGACGCCTGGGTGGCGCCGTCGCAGCAGGCCGAGGGTGCCATCGCGCCGGGCGATCCCACGTCGATCGTCGAGAACACCTTCAGCGTCAACAACTTCGTGGGCTGGGCCGTCAACAAGGAGAACCAGCCGCTCATCGACGCCCTCAACTCCGGTCTCGACGCGACCATCGCGGACGGCACGTGGGCGCAGCTGTACTCCGACTGGGTGCCCCGCGAACTGCCCGAGGGCTGGAAGCCCGGCAGCAAGGCGGCACCGGCGCCCGACCTGCCGGACTTCGCCGCGCTCGCCGCCCAGAACTCGCAGAACACGACCGAAACCCCGGTCGCGGAACCCAAATCGACACTCCAGCAGCTGAAGGACACGTTCTTCAACTGGGACCTCTACACGCGGGCATTCCCCGATCTGCTCAAGACCGGTCTGCCGAACACGTTGATCCTGGCGTTGGCGTCGGGCATCGTCGGCACCGTCCTCGGCATGCTGCTCGCGATGGCCGGGATCTCCCGCACCCGCTGGCTCCGCTGGCCCGCCCGCATCTACACGGACGTGTTCCGCGGCCTGCCCGCCGTCGTCATCATCCTCATCGTCGGCCTCGGCGCCGGACCCATCGTCAAGGGACTCACCGGCAACAACCCCTACTGGCTCGGTGCGGCCGCGCTGTCGCTGCTCGCGTCCGCGTACATCGGTGAGATCTTCCGGTCCGGCATCCAGAGCGTCGAACCCGGACAGCTCGAGGCGTCCCGGGCGCTCGGCTTCAGCTACCGGAAGTCGATGACGCTCGTCGTCGTCCCACAGGGTGTGCGACGGGTGCTGCCCGCGCTGATGAACCAGTTCATCTCCCTGATCAAGGACTCGTCGCTGATCTACTTCCTCGGCCTGCTCGTCAGCCAGCGGGAGCTGTTCGCCGTCGGCCGCGACCTCAACGCCCAGACCGGCAACCTGTCGCCGCTCGTCGCCGCCGGCCTGTTCTACCTGGCGATGACGATTCCGCTGACCCACCTCGTCAACTACATCGACAACCGTCTGCGCACCGGCCGCGCCGACACGTCCGGCACGCTCGACCCGGTGGAACAGTCCATCGTCGTGGAAAGGGGATAAGGCGATGGCCGTCTCTCTCACTGGCACCGACCTGCATCTCGCGTTCGGCACCAACAAGGTGCTCCGCGGCGTCGACCTCCACGTCGACGCCGGCGACACCGTCACCGTGATCGGACCGTCCGGCTCCGGCAAATCCACGCTGCTGCGGGTCCTCAACCGGCTGCACGAACCCGATCAGGGCGACGTCCTGCTCGACGGCAAGTCGGTGCTGAAGGACAACCCGGACAAGCTGCGGCAGCGCATCGGCATGGTGTTCCAGCACTTCAACCTGTTCCCGCACAAGACCGTCGTCGACAACATCGCCCTCGGGCCCCGCAAGCTCAAGGGTATGTCCAAGAACGAGGCGCGGTCGGTGGCGCTCGAGCAACTCGAACTCGTCGGCCTCGCCAACAAGGCCGACTCGCGGCCCGGCAACCTGTCGGGAGGGCAACAACAGCGCGTCGCGATCGCCCGCGCCCTCGCGATGAAGCCCGAGGTGATGTTCTTCGACGAGGCCACCTCCGCACTCGACCCCGAGCTGGTGAAGGGCGTCCTCGCGCTGATGGCCGACCTCGCCAACGGCGGCATGACGATGGTCGTCGTCACCCACGAGATGGGCTTCGCCCGCGAGGTGTCCGATACCGTGCTGTTCATGGACCACGGCGCCGTCGTCGAGACCGGCAAGCCGGACCAGCTGTTCGACAAACCCGAAACCGAACGGCTGCAGCAGTTCCTGTCGCAGGTGCTCTAGGCCGCTCCGCGGCTCGTGCGCCTTTTTGGTAGCTGGAACAACCAGAAAGGCGCACGGGCGCGAAGCGCCTACCGCGTCATCGCCCGGATCCGCCTGGCCGCGACGGAGATCAGCGCCAGCGTGGGTTCGGTGGCGACCTCCGACTCGATCTCGGTCAGCAGGGCACGCGCGCGGGCGAGCCGGGCGGCATTGTGCTGTTCCCACTGGTCGACCTTGTCGGCTGCGTCCTCGCCGGGTTCGCTCACGGACAGCGCGTCGAGGGTGATGGCGCGCAGCGAGCTGTAGAGGTCGTCGCGCAGGGCGAGGCGCGCGAGGGCGTGCCACCGGTCCAGCCTGGGGAGCGCCGTGACGGCGGTCAGTGCGGTGTTGATGTGCAGATGCGCCGACAGCGCGAAGTACAGTTCCGCGACGTCCTCGGGACGGTGCTGTGAGATCTCCGCGATGTCCACGATGTCGAGGAGGCAATACGTGTGCAGGAGGTCCGCGACGTCGGCGGCGAGCCCGGCGTCCGCCCCTCGCGACGTGAGGGCCTCGGTGCGCCGCTCGACCGCAGTGATCTCGTCGCCGCGCAACCATTCCCGCACGCGTGGCCCGAGGTCGCGGACGACCGGCCGGTAGCGGGCGATGGTGGCCTCGAGCGGCAGCGGTTGTGGCCGGTGCGTGGTCAGCCACCGCGACGCGCGGTCGATCAGTCGCTGGGTCTGCACCGTCAGTGCATTCGTGCCCGGCGTCGGCGTCGTGTCGGCGGCCGCCCGGATCCGTTCGAAAGTCGCTCCGAGGTCGAAGATCTCGGTGACCGCCGTGAAGGCGTTCACCGCCTCCGCGGAGTCGGCGCCCGTCTCCTCCCGCAGCCGGAATGCGTACGTCATCCCCGCGCGGTCGACCATGTCGTTGACGACCGACGTCGTGACGATCTCCCGGCGCAACGGGTGCGCGGCGACCGTGTGCGCGAACTCCCGGCCGAGGCGCGGCGGGAAGTAGTTGTGCAGCCGGCCGGCGTACACCCTGTTGTCGGGGAGCGTCGTGCCCGACACCTCGCTCTTGATGAAACGCTTGACCTGCGCGGTGAGCTGCGCCAGCTCCGGGCTCGTCAGCCCCTTCTGCTCACGTTCGAGTGCGCCGAACTGGGCGGACGTCGGGAGCACGTCGATCGCGCGGTCCACGTGGCCGCGGCGTTCCAGGTCGTCGACCATGCGGGAGTGGAAGCTGACGAGTGTGCCCGCCTGCGCCCGGTTCAGGCTCATCATCTCGTTCTGGCTGCGGTTGTCGGCGAGGACGAGCCTGCTGACGTCGTCGGTCATGTCGGACAGCAGCTCTCGCCGGTCCTGCGCGGTGAGCGTGTTGTCCGCGGTGGCGCCTGCCAGGGCGATCTTGATGTTGACCTCGTGGTCCGAGCAGTCGACGCCGGCCGAGTTGTCGAGCGCGTCGGTGTTGACGCGACCACCGTTGCGCGCGTATTCGATTCGCCCGAGCTGCGTCAGGCCGAGGTTGCCGCCTTCGCCGACCACCCGGACCCGCAGCGCAGGCGCGTCGAGCCGGACCGCGTCGTTCGACTTGTCGCCGACGTCCGCGTGGCTCTCAGTCGTCGCCTTCACGTATGTGCCGACGCCGCCGTTCCACAGCAGGTCCGCGGGCGCACCGAGGACGGCGCGCACGAGTTCGACGGTGGTGAGGACCCGATCGTCCTCGATCCCGAGAACACGCCGCGCCTCCGGTGTCAGCCGAACCGACTTCGCCGACCGGTCGACGATCATGGCGCCGTCGCTGAGGACCGCCTTGTCGTAGTCCTTCCAGCTCGACCTGCCGAGCCCGAAGAGCCGTGCCCGCTCGTCCCACGACCGCTGCGGATCGGGATCGGGGTCGATGAAGACGTGCCGGTGGTCGAACGCCGCGATCAGGCGGATGTGCGGGCTGAGCAGCATCCCGTTTCCGAAGACGTCGCCGCTCATGTCGCCGACCCCGACGACGGTGAAGTCGTCGGTGCGTGTGTCGACGCTCATCTCACGGAAGTGCTGCAGGACGCTTTCCCACGCACCGCGGGCGGTGATGCCCATCGCCTTGTGGTCGTATCCGACGGAACCGCCGGACGCGAATCCGTCGCCGAGCCAGTACCCGCGCTCGAGTCCGATCGCGTTGGCGACATCCGAGAACGCCGCTGTCCCTTTGTCTGCGGCGACCACGAGGTAGGTGTCGTCGCCGTCGCGCCGGACGATGGCCTCCGGCGCGATCACCTGCCGGGTGGTGATGTCGAGGTTGTCCGTCATGTCGAGGAGGCTCGAGATGAATTCGCGGTAGCAGGAGATGCCCGCCGACTGCATCGCGTCCCGGTCGGCAGCGGCGTCGCCGGTCGGCACGGGCGGGTTCTTGACGACGAAGCCGCCCTTCGCTCCCGCCGGGACGATGACGGCGTTCTTGACCGCCTGCGCCTTGACGAGTCCGAGGATCTCGGTGCGGAAGTCGTCGCGACGATCCGACCACCGGATGCCGCCGCGGGCGACGTCGTCGAATCGCAGGTGCACGCCCTCCATGCGGGGCGAGTACACGTAGGCCTCGTATTTCGGCCGGGGCAGCGGCAATTCGTCGATCGACGAGGAATCGAACTTGAACGCGAGAGCGCGCGGGGGCCGACGGTCGCCGGCGTAGTACGTCGTCCGGGTGGTGGCGCGAATCAGCGAGAGCAGTGCCCGCAGGATCCGGTCGGCGTCGATCCCGGCGACGGCGTCGATCGCGTCGACGATGCGGCCCTCGAGCGCGTCTTCCGCGGCGGCGTCGCGTTCGATGCCCGGGTCGAGCCGAAGCGCGTGGAACTCGACGAGAAGTTGCGTGATTACACTGTTGCCCAGCAGGACTCGTTCGACGTTGCTGCGGCTGTAGGGGAGCCCGGCCTGACGCAGGTAGGCGGCGTACGCGCGGAGGACGGTCACCTGACGCCAGCCGAGCCCGGCGTGCAGGACGAGCGCGTTGAACCCGTCGACCTCGGTCTCACCCGTCCACGCCGCCCGGAACGCGTCCGCGATCCGGCTGTCGCGGGTCACCCCGTGGCCCTCCGTCACGGTGACCAGATCGACGGTCAGGTCGTAGATCCAGGCGCGGTGCCCGTCCGGGCGGGTCAAGGCGGCCGGCCGTTCGTCGAGCGCGTTGACGCCCAGGCTGGACAGGATCGGCAGAACCTCGTTGAGCGGTGCGGGTTTCCCGACCGCGTAGATCTTCAGGTTCTCGTACGGCGCGGACGCCTCGGCGGTCGTGAATGTCAGCGCCACCCTGTCGACGCCGAGACGCTCCACCTCGGCGACGTCGCGGATCGCCTGTGCCGGATCGGTTTCGGTGGCATAGCTGATCGGCAGCGCGGACGCGTAGTGGCGCGCGACCGCGGTGCCCTGATGGTGCGGTTCCGCGAGCAGCGTGCTGCGCCACAGCTCGTGGGACCAGGGTGTGTCGAGTTCCGTGCCGATGCTGTTCATGACGATGGGGTGATCTCCTGTGGTGGGATCGGTGCGAAGCCGATCACGCAGTGGTGAAGCGAATCAGTTGACCTGGTCGAGCCTGGGCGATCCGGTCGATGTCCTCGTCCGCGACGACGCCGATGACGGGATAACCGCCCGAGATGGGATGGTCCGCGAGGAAGACGACGGGCTGCCCGCTCGGCGGAACCTGGATGGAGCCGAGCGCGACACCTTCGGTCGGGAGTTCGGCCTCGGACGTCCGCATCAAAGACGGCGCGTCGCCGTGCCGGTTCAGGCGGGCCCCGATGCGATCGGTGTCCGAGGACACGGCCCACGCCCCGGCGGTCAACGCTTCGGGGTTGGTGAACCAGTCGTCGCGGGGGCCGCCGATGACGCGCACCGACAGCGTTCCCGCGTCCATCGGGGGAACGGGTGCGACGTCGACGTTCGGGAAGTTCGTCGCAGCGGTTCCCACGGGCAGAACATCGTTGGGTTTCAACGCTTCCGGGCCGATTCCGGAGAGGGTGTCGGTGCTGCGGGAGCCGAGCACGTCCGGCACCGCGACGCCGCCTCGGACGCCGACGTAGCTGCGCAGACCGGCCTGCGCGTACTGCAGGCGCAGCGTCTGTCCCGGTTGCATCACGATGACGCTGGCGTGCCCCATCGGGATTCCGTCGAGCAGCGCCGTGGCGGGTGCACCGGTGACGGCGACGATCGTCACCTCCCGTGAGCGGAGGGCGAGGCCGCCCATCAGCACCTCGATGCACGCGCTGTTCTCGTCGTTCCCGACCAGCCGATTGGCCAGCTTCGCGGACCCGCGGTCGGCGGCGCCGGACACGCCCACACCCGAACTCAGGTAGCCGGGGCGACCGAGATCCTGGATCAGGCTGAGCGGACCCGTTTCGAGTACTTCGAGTTCACTCACAGTGTTTCCTCGTCGACGAATCGGACGCGACGCCCCGGCTGCAGCAGCGCCGGAGGGTTCGCGTCGAGGTTCCACATCGGGGAGTCCGTGGTTCCGATGATCTGCCATCCGCCGGGGGAAGACCGGGGATACACCGCGCCGTAGCCACCCGCGAGGGCCACGGACCCGGCGGGCACCACGGTGCGGGACTGGGCCCGCCGTGGCACGGTGAGCCGGTCGTCACCACAACTCAGGTAGGCGAAACCCGGTGCGAATCCGATGAATACGCAGCGCCAGGTGGCCGCGGTGTGGGCCGCGATCACGTCCTCGCGACTCATCCGCAGATGGTCGGCGACGTCGGCGAGATCGGCGCCGTCGTAGCGGACCGGGACGGTGACCGGTTCGGATTCGAGGACGCCGGTGCGCTCCTGCGCCTCGAGGTCGACGGTCATCGTCCGCAGTGCGCGGCGCACCTCGTCGAGGTCGGTCCGCGGAGTCGTGGTGACGAGCACCGTCCGCGCCGCCGGAAGAACGTCCTCCACACCGGGAACCGGTGTGTTGCGGAGACGTTCGGTCAACGACACCACGAAGGGTTCCGACTCCAGTTCGACGAGGAGGGCCCGGTTGCCCGCCGGAAGGATCCGGGTGCCGGCGCTGGGGGTGGTCATGCGAAGGCCCCGAGCGTGACGTCGGCACTCTCCAGGGCGTGCCGGACCTGGCGGGCCGTGCGCACGGATCCGGGCGAGTCGCCGTGCACGCAGATGCTGCGCACCGACACCGCGACATCGTCGCCGTCGATCGACTCCACCGTTCCGCTCGACACCATGCGCACGGCCTGGGCGGCGGCGACGTCGGGATCGTCGATGACGGCGCCGGTCACCGAGCGCGGGGTCAACGAGCCCGCGGCGGTGTAGCGGCGGTCGGCGAAACCCTCGGCGACGAACTCGATGCCGTGGGTTTCCGCCGCACGCTGCAACTGCGAGCCGGGTGGACCCATCAGCGCGAGCGGCTCGGTGAACCGGTCGATGGCCGACGCGATCGCCTCGGCCCGCCCGAAGTCGAGCGCGGCGGAATTGTAGAGCGCACCATGCGGTTTGACGTACGACACGCGGGACCCCGCGGCCCGCGCGAACCCGGCGAGCGCGCCGATCTGGTACAACGTTTCGTCGCGCAGATCCGCCGGCGCCACTGCGAGTTCACGGCGGCCGAATCCGGCCAGATCCCGGAACCCCACGTGCGCGCCGATCGCGACGTTGCGCTCGGCCGCGCCCTCGCAGGCCCGGCGGATGATCATCGGATCCCCCGCGTGAAACCCGCACGCGATGTTCGCGCTGGTGACGATGTCGAGGAGGGCCTCGTCGTCCGCCAGGGTCCACTGCCCGAAGCCCTCACCGAGGTCGCAGTTCAGATCAACACGCATCGGGAACCTCCAGGACGTACTCGCTGTCCGGGGTGTCGGTGATGAGCATGTACCCGGGCGCGTGGGTGATCGCGAACGGCAACCGGGACGCCATCACCGCCGCCTGCGGGGTGACCCCGCAGGCCCAGAACACCGGCACGTCGCCGGGCTCGAAGTTCACCGGATCGCCGAAGTCGGGGGCCGCGACATCGGCGATGCCGAGTTCCGCGGGATCACCGACGTGCACGGGTCCACCGTGGACGGCGGGCATCCGCGCCGAGATCGCCGCCGCGAGGGACACCTGATGTTCGGGAACGGGTCGCATCGACACCACCATCGGTCCGCTCATCCGGCCTGCGGGCCGACATTCGCGGTTGGTCACGAACATCGGGACGTTGCTGCCCTGCTCGACGTGCCGGAGCGGCACCCCGGCGGCGGCCACCGGATGCTCGAACGTGAAGCTGCATCCGATGTGGAACGCCACGAGGTCGTCCCGCCACAGCGCCGACACGTCCGCGGTCTCGTCGGCCAGTTCGCCGTCCTTCCACACGCGGTACAGCGGCAGGTCCGTGGCGATGTCGGCGCCGGGGGCGAGCATCGTCGCCCTGGAGCCGACGTCGCCGACGTCGAGGACGGGGCACGGCTTCGGGTTCCGCTGCGTGAACAGCAGAACGTCGTAGGCCCAGTCCTGCGGAACGGCGATGAGATTCGTCTGTGCGAATCCGGGCGCCAGACCGGCGGTCGGGGTGATACGTCCCGAACGGAATGCGGATCGGAGGTCGGTCGGTGAGTCAGTCAAGTTGGATCCCGCGGGTCTCGGGGAGGAAGAACAAGGCGACGACGGCGATGGCGTAACCGAGCGCACCGAAGATCATCGCGCCGCCGATACCCAGCTGGGTGGCCGCCAGGAAACCGACGACCGCGGGGAACACGGCACCGACCGCGCGGCCGAAGTTGTACGTGAAGCCCTGGCCCGTGCCGCGGGACTGCGTCGGGTACAGCTCGGACAGGAACGATCCGAAACCACTGAAGATCGCCGACGTGCAGAAGCCGAGGGGGAAGCCCAGGATGAGGATCAACGTGTTCGCACCCTCGGGCACCTGGGTGTAGCCGACCATGAAGACGGCCGACAGTGCCGCGAACAGCTGCATGGTCCGCTTGCGGCCCAGCTTGTCGGTGAGGATGCCGCCGCTGACGTAACCGAGGAACGCACCCGAGATCAAGATGGCGAGGTACCCGCCGGTGCCGACGACGTCGAGTCCGCGCGAGGTCTTCAGGAATGTGGGCAGCCAGGACGCCAGCGTGTAGTAGCCGCCCTGCACACCGGTGGCGAGCAGCGACGCGAAGATGGTGGTGCGGAGCAGTCCGCCGCGGAAGATGGCGGCGAACGAACCCGTCTGTTTGCCCGCGGACTCACGACGTTTCGTGACGACCTCGGGGTCCTTCAGGTTCCGGCGAACCCAGATGATGAGGAAGGCGGGCAGAACACCGGTGAAGAACAGCACTCGCCAGGCGACGTCGGGATCGAACAGCTGGAAGACGACCGTGTAGACGATCACCGCCAGCGCCCAGCCGACTGCCCACGCGCTCTGGACGAACGCCACGGCCCGGCCCCGGTACTCGGCCCGGGCGTATTCGGCCACGAGAATCGCACCCGCCGCCCACTCGCCGCCGAAGCCGAGGCCCTGGAAGGCGCGGAAGACGAGCAGCGTCTCGAAGTTTTGAGCGAAGCCGCACAGCACCGTGAAGATCGTGTACGTCGCGACGGTGACCTGCAGGGTGCGGACCCGGCCGATCTTGTCGACGAGGATGCCGGCGAGGGCACCGCCGAGCGCAGACACGACCAGCGTCACCGTCGTCAGCAGACCAGCCTGACCGGTGGTGAGGCCGAAGTAGGCGGCGATGGCCGCGAGGCCGAGCGGGAGGACCTGGAAGTCGTAGGAATCCAGTCCGTATCCGCCGAACGCCCCGACGAAGGCTCTCTTTCCCTTCGGCCCGAGGGTGCGGAACCAGTCGAAGGGGCGCGCCTGCGCGACCTCGGTCTGTGTATCTGTGGTCATGGCACCTCGCCTGAAGAAGGGATGTAACTGCCGGAAGAAACGGTGTAACTCCCATCACGGTACAAATCGTTCAACGATCCTGCAATACCCTGAGAGGATCGTTTAACATGGAATACATCGCGGAACTGAGCTCACAACTATGATTGCGGTCGAGATCGAAACCTGAGGAGTGGACTTGACCAGCTCGAATGCCCTTCGCGGCGATGCGCATTCCCGCCTGGCCGCTCACCGCGGCCTGCTCGAACGCACCAGCAGGACCACCCGGGTTGCCGGCATTCTGCGGGACGCGATCATCGACGGAACGTTCCAACCAGGGGCGCGACTCTCCGAACCCGACATCTGCGCCGCCCTCGACGTCTCCCGCAACACGGTGCGCGAGGCCTTCCAGATCCTGATCGAGGACCGGCTCGTCGCGCACGAACTCAACCGCGGCGTCTTCGTCCGCGTGCCCACGGCCGAGGACATCACGGAGCTCTACATCTGCCGGCGTGTCGTCGAATGCGCGGGTGTCAACGGATTCGACCCCGCCACCGGCGACCTGTCGCGCGTGGCCGAGGCCCTGGACCTGGCCGACGAACGGTACGCCGTCGAGGACTGGACCGGAGTCGGCACCGCCGACATCCACTTCCACAGCGCCCTCGCGAGCCTCAACAACAGCAATCGCATCGACGAACTGATGCGCAGCGTGTGGAACGAGGCGCGGCTCGTCTTCCACGTCATGGACGACGCCCACCGATTCCACGGCCCGTACCTCACCCGCAATCACGAGATCTACGACGCCCTGACCGCCGGCAACACCGAAGCCGCAGGTCAGCTGCTCAAGACCTACCTCGAAGACGCCGAGGCGCAGATCCTGGGGGCGTACTGAGGCGCACCGCGCCCGTGCGCCTTTCTGGTAGTTGGAGCAACCACAAAGGCGCACGGGTGCGGAGCACCTAGCGGATCAGCCCGTAGAAGCCCTCGATGTGCTCCCGCACCAGGCCGGCGGCCTCGGCGCCGTGCCCGTCGCGGAGGGCGGCGACGATGCCGCGGTGCTCGCAGCGGAGGTGGGTCGCGACCGCAGGCCAGTCGTCGAGCAGCGGAACGGCCTGCATGACGTAGCCGTGAATGGAGTCGCGGAGCGAGACCATCATCGCCTCGACGAGGACGTTGCCCGCGAGTCCGGCCATCGCGACGTGCAGGTCGGCGTCGAGCCGGTGGAACGCCTCCGGGGAGAGGTCCTCGTCGTCCATCGCGTCGAGCAGCGTGTCGATGGCCGAGAAGTCGAGGTCGCGGGCCTGGCCGGCGGCTTCCTGCACCGCCCACGACTCGAGCAGCGTGCGCGTCTGGACGACGTCGCGGATCGGCAGCGTGCGCGTCGCCATGTGCAGTCGCAGGGCCGCGCCGATGGACGCGGCCGGGTCGGCGGCCACGATCGCGCCTGCGTCCGGTCCGGACCCGACGGCCGTGCGGACGATGCCCATCGCCTCGAGCACGCGGATGGCCTCGCGGACGGACGAGCGTCCGACGCCCAGTTCCTCCGCGAGTGCGCGCTCGGCGGGCAGCCGTCCGCCGACGGTGAGTTTGCCGGCGGCCAGATCCTGCTCGATGCGGTGCAGGACGACCTCGTGTGTGCGCACGAACGAAGTTTACCTGGTGTGGTCTGACCACAGTGCGCTACTGTGGTCAGACCACAGCCCAGCCCGGTTGGAGTACCCGATGAGAATCGCCCTGTTCGCCACGTGCCTGGCGGATGCCCTGTTCCCCGAATCCGCCACCTCGACGGTCCGCCTGCTCGAGCGGCTCGGCCACGAGGTCGTGTTCCCGCCGAAGCAGACGTGCTGCGGGCAGATGCACATCAACACCGGTTACCAGGCCGAGGCGCTGCCGCTCGTGCGTCACCACGTGGAGGCGTTCGAGAGCGGACCGTCCTGGGACGTCGCGGTGGCACCGTCCGGTTCCTGCGTCGGATCCGTCCGGCACCAGCACGCGATGGTCGCCCGCCGGTACGGGGACGAATCGCTCGCGACGCGCGCCGAGGAGGTCGCGTCCCGGACGTACGAGCTGTCCGAACTGCTGGTCGACGTCCTCGGCGTCACCGACGTCGGCGCCTACTACCCGCACCGGGTGACGTACCACCCGACGTGCCACTCGCTGCGGATGCTGCGCGTCGCCGACAAGCCGCTGCAACTGCTTCGCGCGGTGCGGGGGATGACCCTGATCGAGCTCCCCGCGGCCGAATCCTGTTGCGGTTTCGGCGGAACGTTCGCGCTGAAGAACTCCGAGACGTCGACCGCGATGCTCGCCGACAAGATGGGCAACGTCCTGAGCACGGGCGCCGAGGTGTGCAGCGCCGGCGACTCGTCCTGCCTGATGCACATCGGCGGCGGACTGTCCCGGCTGCGCAGCGGGGTCCGCACCGTCCACCTCGCCGAGATCCTGGCGAGCACCGAGAAGATCGGGAGCAACGCATGACCACGTTCCTCGGCTCACCCACCTTCCATGCGGGCACCGGAAACATCCGGGGCACAGAATCCTTCCCCGACGCGGCGCGGAAATCGCTCGCCGACACCCAGCTGCGGGCCAATCTCGGCGCGGCCACCACCACCATCCGCAACAAGCGCATCGCCGCGGTCGCCGAGGTCGACGACTGGGAGGAACTGCGCCGGGCCGGCAGCGCCCTCAAGGCGGACGTGATGGCGCGGCTCCCCGAACTGCTCGTGCAGTTCGATGAGAACGTCACCGCCCGCGGCGGCACCGTCCACTGGGCGCGCGACTCGGAGGAGGCGAACCGGATCATCACCGACCTCGTGCGGGCCACCGGCTCCGACGAGGTCGTGAAGGTCAAGTCGATGGCCACCCAGGAGACGGGCCTCAACGAGCACCTCGAGGAGAACGGGATCGCGGCGATCGAGACCGACCTCGCCGAACTCATCGTCCAACTCGGCGAGGACAAGCCGAGCCACATCCTCGTTCCCGCCATCCACCGCAACCGCGCCGAGATCCGCGAGATCTTCCTGAAATCGATGCCCGGCATCGACAAGGACATCACCGACGACCCCCGGGCGCTGGCGATGGCCGCGCGGGCACACCTTCGGCGAAAGTTCCTCTCCGCCAAGGTGGCGGTCAGCGGCGCGAACTTCGGGGTCGCGGAAACCGGGACGCTCGCGGTGGTCGAATCGGAGGGCAACGGGCGGATGTGCCTCACCCTCCCCGACACCCTCATCACCCTCATGGGCATCGAGAAACTGGTCCCGACGTTCACCGACCTGGAGGTGTTCATGCAACTGCTGCCGCGGTCGTCCACCGCCGAGCGGATGAACCCGTACACCTCCATGTGGACCGGGGTGCATCCCGGCGACGGCCCGCAGAACTTCCACGTCGTCCTCCTCGACAACGGTCGCACCAACGTGCTGGCGGACGAGGTCGGGCGGTCGGCTCTCCACTGCATCCGCTGCAGCGCCTGCCTGAACGTGTGCCCCGTTTACGAGCGGGCGGGCGGCCACGCCTACGGGTCGGTGTATCCGGGCCCGATCGGCGCGATCCTCAGCCCGCAACTCACCGGGACCACCGGTCACGACGACCCGAACGCCTCGCTGCCGTTCGCCTCGACGCTGTGCGGCGCGTGCTTCGACGCCTGCCCGGTGCGCATCGACATCCCCAGCATTCTGGTGCACCTGCGCGCGGAACAGGTCGATTCCGAGCGGCACGGACTTCCGGGCGGCCAGGACCTCGCGATGAAGGCCGCGGGCTTCGTGATGGGGTCGGAGAAGCGGTTCGCCGCCGCCGAGACGGCGTCCAAGGTCGGCCGGGTGCTGGGCGGCAAGAAGGGACGCATCACGTCGCTGCCGTACCCGGGATCGAAGTGGACCGCGAGCCGCGACCTGCCCTCCCCGCCGAAGGAAACGTTCCGACAATGGTGGGCCCGCACTCACGAGGACACGACACGATGACCGCACGCGAAGAGATACTGACCCGGATCCGGTCGGCGCTCGCCGAAGCTCCCGCCCCCGAACCCGTTCCCCGTGACTACCACCGGCAGCCCGCGTCGGGTCCCGGGGACGTCGAGTTCTTCGCCCACACCGTCGACGACTACCGCGCGCAGGTCCATCGCGCCGACGAGAACACGGTCGCCGAGATCGTCACCGGGCTGATCGCGGAGGGGGCGCGCGCCGTCGTCCCACCGGACCTGCCGCTGTCGTGGCGGCCGCGACGCGACGTCGTCGTCGACGGGTCACCCGCCGAACTGTCGACGCTCGAACTCGACGCGCTCGACGTGGTCGTCACCGGCTGCACCCTCGGGATCGCCGCCACCGGGACGATCGTGCTCGACGGCGGCGCCGGTCAGGGGCGGCGGGCACTGACCCTGGTCCCGGATCACCACATCTGCATCGTGCGCACCGATCAGATCGTCGACACCGTGCCGCAGGCCTTCCAGACCCTCGACGCGACCAAGCCGCTGACGTTCATCAGCGGTCCCAGCGCCACCAGCGACATCGAACTCAACCGCGTCGAGGGCGTCCACGGTCCCCGGACGCTGGACGTCGTCATAGTGCGCTGACGCGCCCGTGCGCCCTTTTGGTAGTCCCGGGTACCAAAAAGGCTCACGGGGCGCGGAGCGCCCTCGCGGCGAGATCGGCGGTGGCGCGGACGATCTCCGCGCCACCGAACATCACGTCGTCGTTGTGCCCCGCCCCGGTCAGCACGACGGTCTCGACGGGGCCGAGCGCCGCATCGGCGACGCGTTGACTCTGGTCCGGTGGAACGACGATGTCGGCCGTGCCGTAGACCACGGTGGTGGGCACATCGATGCGTGCGACGAACTCCGCGACGGGGAATCGATCGCGCAGCAACAGGCGGACCGGCAGAAACGGGTAGTGCCGGGCGCCGACGGACGCGAGGTCGACGAACGGCGACCGGAGCAACAGGCCCGCAGGTGGATGCTCGGTGGCGAGTTCGGTGACGACGCCGGTGCCGAGGCTTTCCCCGAAGTAGAGCAGCCGCTCCGGCGGCACGCGACGCTCGTCGACGAGGTGACGGCGGGCCGACCGGACGTCGAGTGCCAGCCCGTCCTCGCCGGGGTGACCGGGGTTGCCGCCGTACCCGCGGTAGTCGAAGAGCAGCGTGGCGAAACCGGCGGCAGCGAGGTCCGACGCCAGCAGCGCCCGGTCAGCCCTGTTGCCGGCGTTCCCGGCGGCCACGAGGACGGTCATCAGCGGGTCCCTGCTCGCGGGTGGGACGTACCAGGCGCCGAGTTCGAGGCCGTCCGACGTGGTCAGGGTGACGTCCTCGGCCCCGGCGATCAGCCGGTCCGCGGGCGGCACCGGCGAGTTGTCGGGGTAGTAGATCAGTCGTCGCTGCAACACCCACACGGCGGCGACCAGCAGAGCGACGATTGCGAGCGCAACGATGCCGACGCGGATCATTGCCGAATCGGTGCTCCGGCCCACTCCAGCAACTCGGCGACGGGCAGGGTGTTGATCACGTCCGACGGCTCGACTCCGCGTTCGGCGGCGCGCTCGCATGCGTAGCCCTGCCACGCGAGGTGACCGGTGGTGTGCGCGTCGGTGTCGATGGAGAACTTGCAACCGCTGTTCAGGGCGAGGTCGATCAGGCGTCCCGGCGGGTCGCGCCGCTCGGGGCGGGAGTTGATCTCGACCGCGGTGCCGTACTCGCGGCACGCCTCGAACACCCGTTCCGCGTCGAACTTCGATTCGGCCCGTGGTCCCCGCGCACCCTCGACGAGCCGGCCGGTGCAGTGCCCGAGGACGTCGACGTGCGGGGACTTCACGGCCTGCAGCATCCGCTTGGTCGTCGTCGCACGGTCGGTGTCCAGGTGCGAGTGCACGCTGGCCACCACGATGTCGAGGTCGGCGAGCAGGTCGTCGTCCTGGTCGAGGGAACCGTCGTCGAGGATGTCGACCTCGATGCCGGTGAGCACGCGGAAGGGCGCGAGTTCCGCGTTCAGTTCGGCGACGACGCTCAGCTGGGAGAGCAGCTGCTCCGACGACAGCCCGTTCGCGACCGTCAGTCGCGGCGAGTGATCGGTGATCGCGCAGTACTCGTGGCCCAGGGCGGCCGCCCGACGCATCATTTCCCGGATCGGGCACCGGCCGTCCGACCAGTCCGAATGGGTGTGCAGGTCGCCGCGGAGCGCGTCGAGCAGTTCCGTCCCGCCGAGTCCGATCGGCTCGGCCGCATTGCGCAGGTACGTCAGGTACAGCGGCACCGACTCGGCGCACTCACGGATGATCGCGGCGGCCTCGGACCCGATGTCGGGTGGCGACACCCACCCGCGCTCCTCCAGATCGGCCAGTTCGTCCTCGTCCGCGTAAGTCAGCACATCGGCCGCCCGCCGGAATGCGGCGGTCCTCTGTGCCTCGTCACGCGAGCGCTCGAGCCAGAACGCAATTTCCCGCAGCGCTTCGACGGGGTCCATCTTTCAATGGTGCACGGCTGCCGGGCTGCTGGCTAGAAGCAATTTCTGCCAGAACTTAGGGTCACCTCGTTGTCCGCACGTTCATGCAACCGTTCCCTTCGTCTCGCTTACGACTTCTACGGTGCCGGAGTTGTCCACATTCGAATCGGGAGCCACGGTGAGTTTGAAACCCCTCGCACTGTTCGTCAATCACGCCGGAGTGTCCTCGCGCGCATCCGTCACCTGTCAGTACAAGTGCGGCAACGCGTGCTCCCACGACGTGCCCAACACCTCGCACGGCGAGTACTTCCGTGACATCGCCCGTACCGCCCTGTCGCGGCGCGGGATGCTGCGCGGGACGGGGATGGCCGTCCTCGCCGTCGGCGCGGGCAGTGCGCTGGTGGCCTGCTCGGACGACTCCGGCGAGGGAAGCGTCTCCGGCACGGGCGGTTCGGACGGCGGCGCGCCCGCCGGAACGAACTTCGACGCCGTCGCCCCCAACACCGAGGACGCCCTCGTCGTCCCCGAAGGGTACAAGCAGGGTGTGGTGATCCGCTGGGGCGACCCGGTGCTGCCCGGGGCTCCCGCGTTCGACTTCGACAACCAGACCGCCCAGGCGCAGGCGCAGCAGTTCGGGTTCAACAACGACTTCGCCGGACTTCTGCCGGTCGAGGGGCAGCCGAACACCTTCCTGCTGGTGGTCAACCACGAGTACACCACCGAGCCGTTCATGTTCAAGGGCTACGACGCCGAGAACCCGTCGCCGGAGCAGTTCCAGACCGCGCTCGCCGCCCACGGGCTGTCCGTGGTGCAGGTGAAGGGCGAATCCGGCTCGGGCACGCTCACTCCCGACTTCGGACCGTACAACCGGCGCATCACGGCGACGACGGAATTCGCCGTCACCGGTCCCGCCGCGGGCAGCGACTTCCTGAAGACGTCCACGGACCCGACGGGCACGAAGGTGCTCGGCACACTGAACAACTGTTCGGGTGGCGTGACCCCGTGGGGCACGGTGCTGTCGGGGGAGGAGAACTTCAACCAGTACTTCGGGAACGCCGAACTGGTCACCGACCCCGTCGTCGCCGCACGGCTGAAGCGGTACGGCGTGGAAGGTGCTGCGTCCGAGCGTAAGTGGGAACGGTTCGACAAGCGTTTCGACCTCGTCCAGGAGCCGAACGAGGTCAACCGCTTCGGGTACGTCGTCGAGGTCGATCCGTGGGGCGCGACGTCCGCACCCGTCAAGCACACGGCACTGGGCCGGTTCAAGCACGAGGCCGCCACCATCCACGTCACCGACGACGGCACGGTGGTGGCGTACAGCGGCGACGACGAGCGCTTCGACTACATGTACAAGTTCGTCTCCAGCCGCAAGATGATGGACGGCAACAGCCAGGCCGCCGTGCGCCAGAACATGACGCTGCTCGACGCAGGCACCCTGTACGTCGCGAAGTTCAGCGGCAACTCGGCGGACGAGATCGACGGGTCGGGCACGCTGCCGTCGAGCGGCACGTTCGACGGCACCGGTAAGTGGATCCCGCTGCTGCGCACCGGTGAGGACGGCCGGGGTGAGTCGCTCGTCGACGGCATGAGCGCCGAAGAGGTGGCAGTGTTCACCCGTCAGGCCGGCGACAAGGTGGGTGCCACCAAGATGGACCGTCCCGAGGACTTCGAACCCAGCCCGACGACCGGCAAGGTGTACGTGGCGCTGACCAACAACACCAAGCGCGGCGTCGACGGCGCCGCGGCGGCCGACGAGGCCAACCCGCGGAACAACAACAAGAACGGCCAGGTCCTCGAACTCACCGACGACCACGCCGGCACCGCGTTCACGTGGAACCTGCTGCTCGTGTGCGGCGACCCGAAGGTGGCCGACACCTACTTCGGCGGCTTCGACAAGGAGAGCGTCAGCCCGATCTCCTGCCCCGACAACCTGGCGTTCGATCCGCACGGCAACCTGTGGATCTCCACCGACGGCAACGCGCTGAAGTCCAACGACGGCCTGTTCAGCGTCGTCCTCGAGGGCCCGAACCGCGGGGAGACCAAGCAGTTCCTGACCGTGCCCAAGGGCGCCGAGACGTGCGGTCCGATCGTCGGCGAGGAGCGGGTCACGGTGTGCGTGCAGCACCCGGGTGAACTGGACGACGCGAGCGCCGACAACCCGGTGTCGCACTGGCCCGACGGCGGGGACTCGCAGCCGCGTCCCGCCGTCGTGGCGGTGTGGAAGTCGGGCGGCCGGATCGGCGTCTGACCCCAGGTGAGTGGCAAAGTGTGCCCCGGCACGCTTTGCCACTCACATGGCGGGGGTGGGCGGGCGGCCCAGCAGCGCCTCGAACATCACGCCGCCTGCGAGGAACCCGAATCGGTCGTAGAACTCGAACATCGCCGACAACCGCGCGCGACCGTCGTCCGTCAGGTCCCGCCCGTGCCGCGACATCCACTCGTCGACGGACACCTGCTTCACCGACACCGGACCACCCGCCCGGTCGCACAGATCCCGCACGCTGAGGGCCTCCGGACCGCCGAGTTCGTAGGTGGCGCCGTGGTGGATGTCCGGGCCTTCCATCAGCACTCGCGCGGCCACCTCGGCGACGTCCGCGAGTGCGACGAACGAGAACACCGCGTCGGGACTGTAGGGCAGTTCGACGGTCGTCGCCGAGCCCGCCAGCACCGCCCCGAAATTCTCGGCGTACGCGCACGGCTGCAGGACGGTCCACCGGAGCCCGCCGAACGTCCTGAGCTCGTTCTCACACCGCGCCTTGTCGACGTGGTGGGGCATGAGCGGGGTGTAAGGCCAGGCCACGGAGTGGTAGACGAGGTGCTCGACACCCACCGACGCTGCGGCGCCCATCGCGTTCCGCAGCAGCGCGGGCTCGTCGGGGTGCACGTTGGGGGCGATGAAGTACACGCCCCGGCAACCCGACAGCGCCTCTTCCAGTCCCGCACCCGTTTCGAGGTCGACGGCGAAATCGCCGGAACGCCGGGCGGTGTGCACCACCCGGCGTACGTCGGCGAGCCCCTCGAGCGCCGCCACGACGGCGGCTCCGGTCTTCCCCGCGGCGCCGATGACGGCGATCTCGGCACCGCGGGAGAGCGACTCGGTCATCGGATCACCGGTCGATGAAGTCGAACTCGGCGAACTTCGCACCGCCGGAGAGACGTTCGTAGCCGGGACCGCGGTCGAAGAACGGCTCGTCCAGGCCGCGGTCCGCGCGCATCTGCTCGCGCAGCGCGTCGGTGGCGTCGACGTCCGCGACCGGCTCCTCGGTCGACGACGCCAGCACCACACCGTAGTCGACGCGTGCACCCTCCGCGGACACCTTGCCCCACAGCACGTCCCGGACGACTTCCTCGATCGGACGGTCGAGCGGGTCGCCCCAGCCGCCGCCACCGGTGGTGCGGATGCGCACCACTTCGCCGGCCTTGATCGGTTCGGCGTCGGTCAGCGCATCGAACTCGCGCTCGTTCGGGCCGCCCGGGTCGAGGACCACCGAGAAGGGACGTCCGGCCTTGCCGCCCTTGACCCCCCAGCAGGAGAGGATCGAGCGGTCGGCGATGGACATGAAGTTCGCGTCCTTGAGCATCCGGATGTGCTTCTCGTAGCCGAGGCCGCCGCGGTAGCGTCCGGCACCGCCGGAGTCCTTCGCCAGGCCGAGCTTCTCGACGATGAACGGGAACCGGCTCTCGGTGAACTCGGTCGGTAGGTTCCGCGAATCGGGAACGACGTGGATGGTGTCCTCACCGTCCGCGTAGTGCCTGCCACCGGACCCGCCGCCGAGCACCTCCCGCATCAGGTACGAGTGCCCGTCGAAGTCCTCGCCGTACACACCCGTGTAGCGGATGGTCTCCTGGTCGGCGGGCATGTTCCCGTCGACGGCCTTCGCGACGACACCGGCGAGAACGCCGAGCAGACGCAGGATCACGAACGTCCGGGCGTTGGTGGGCGCCGGGAAGATCGGGGTGATCAGCGTGCCCTTCTCTGGGAACTTCATCTCGATCAACGGCACGACACCCTCGTTGACGTCGAGTTCCGCCATCCGCTCGGGACTGTCGGCGAGGTTGCGCAGGATCGGCGCGAGCCACTTGATGAGGAAGTTGCCGTCGGCGTAGTCACCGCAGTGGTTGATGGGCCCCTTGGCCTGCGGTCCGGTGCCGTTGAAGTCGAGGATGAGGCGTTCGCCGCCCTCGTCCTCCGGGCCGGTCTTGGTGAGCGTGATCCGCTGGCGGTGCAGCATGGGCTCGTCGACGCCGTCGTGTTCGGCGTAGTCCTCCCACGTGTACTCGCCCTTCGGGATCTTGCTGAGGATCTCCCGCCGGTACGTTTCGGTGGTCGCGTCCATCATCGCGTCGAAGCAGGCCTCGACGGTGTCGCAGCCGTACCGCTCGAACAGCTCGGTGAGGCGGCGGGCGCCCATGAGGCACGCCGAACATTCGGCGTCGAGGTCGGCGGCCAGCGCGTCGGGCATCCGCGAGTTGCGGGTCATGATGCGCAGTGCGGCCTCGTTGGGCACACCCTGATCCCACAGCTTGATCGGCGGGACCATCAGGCCCTCCTCGTACACCGTGGTCGCGCCCGAGGGCATCGATCCCGGGCAGCAGCCGCCGATGTCGTCGTGGTGGCCGAACGCCTGCACGAACGCGACGACGGACGGCTCCTCCTCGCCCGGCCGGGTCGCGAACACCGGGACGGTGACGCAGAGGTCGGGGAGGTGGCCGATGCCGCCTTCGGACAGGTAGACGTCGTTGTGGAAGTAGACGTCGCCGGGCTTCATCGTGTCGAGCGGGAAGTCCCGCGCCACCGGATGCACGAGCGCCGAATACGAACGGCCCGTGAGCTTCCGGAGGTTACGGTCGTGAATGCCGGCACGGAAGTCGTGCGCGTCGCGGATCATGGGGGAGCGGGAGGTCCGCGAGATCGACGTCTCGACCTCCATCTCGACGCTGGCGAGGTAGCCGGCGACGATCTCCACCAGCACCGGGTCGGGCGTCTTTCCGTCGACCGGTGTCAGCCGGTAGGGCTTGGCCGCCTGCACTGCAACGGGTTCGGTGGTGACGGTCATCGGTTCGCTCCGTTCGAGTCGGCGATCTTGGTGATGCGGATGTTTCCGAAGGTGTCGATCCGCGCCTGGAAACCGGGGTGCACGGGGATGGTCGAGCTGAATTCCTCGATCACCGCCGGACCCTCGAGGACGTCGCCCGCGCCGAGCCGCGCCCGGTCGTAGACCTGGGTGGTGACCCACTCGTCGAAGTACGCCGGACGCGTGCCGGTCACGGCGGACTCGGCTCCGGCCCCCGCCGCGATCTCGTTCAGCGTCGGGCGCTTGATCGGGCCGATGCCGCTGACGCGCAGGTTGACCCACTCGACGTGCTGGTGCGGGTCGCCGCGGAAGTCGTAGCCGTACAGCTCCTTGTGCGCCTGATGGAACCTGTCCGCGGCGTCGTCCATCAACTCCTGCGTGACGGGACCTTCACCGACCGGCACCCGGACCTCGAAGGCCTGGCCGAGGTAGCGGAGGTCGGCCGAGCGCGCGTACTTGCGCTCCGCCTCGCCGAAGCCCTCGTCGGCGAGTGCGCGTTCCGCCTCGGCGGCGAGCGCGTCCAGCCCCGACTGCAGTTCCTCGATCTTCAACCGGTCGTGCCTGCAGACGTGGGTCTGCACGTAGTCGTTGCGGACGTCGACCGTGAGCAGCCCGAATGCGGACACGTTGCCCGGGTTCAGCGGGACGAGGACGTCCTTGAGCCCGAGGATGTCGACGAGCCGGCAGGCGAGCAGCGAACCGGAGCCGCCGAACGTCACCAAAGTGAAGTCGCGGACGTCGAGGCCGCGCTTGACGGTGACCTGCCGCAGCGCGTTGGCCTGGTTCCACGCCGACACCTCGAGGATGCCGGTGGCGCACGCCTCGAAGTCGAGCTTCAGCTGGTGCGCGAGCTGCTCGACGCCCTTGCGGGCCAGTTCGGTGTCGAGGGGGATCTCGCCGCCGAGCAGGTGGGGTGGGATGCGGCCGAGCAGCACGTGGGCGTCGGTGATCGTGGGCTCGCTGCCGCCCTTGCCGTAGCAGAGCGGGCCGGGGTCGGCGCCCGCCGACTGCGGTCCGACGCGCAGCGTGCCTTCGGGGGTCTGCCAGGCGATGGAGCCGCCGCCGGCGCCGACGGTGACGACGTCGATCATCGGGATCTTCGACGGATACGCCCCCACGCGACCCTCGGTGGTCAGCGCGGGCTCACCGCGGACCACGACGGTGACGTCGGTCGACGTTCCGCCGCCGTCGCACGTGAGGACCTGCTCGACACCCGCGACACTCGCGATGAGCGCCGCCCCGAGTGCGCCGGCCGCCGGGCCGGACAGCACTGTCGTGATCGGCTGGTGCACGACCTCCTTGGCGGAGAGCACGCCGCCGTTCGACTTCATCACGTAGAACGGGATGTCGCGGGCCTCGCCCTCGTCGGACGAGAATTCGCGCAGTCGGTTGGCGATGTTGTTCACGTAGTTGCGAATGTTCGGCTTCACGGCCGCGTCGACCAGCGTGGTGATGGACCGCTCGTATTCGCGGTACTCGCGCAGCACCTGGCTGGAGATGCTCACCGTGGCCTCGGGGTATTCCTCGAGCAGAAGATCCCGGACGCGGTTCTCGTGGCTCGGGTCGGCGTAGGAGTGCATGAGGCACACGCCGATGGTGCGGATGCCGCGCTCGGCGAAGAAGCGGGCGGCCTTGCGGACGTCGTCCTCGACGAGGGGGCGGATCTCGCTGCCGTCGAACGCGAGCCGGCCGCCGATGGTGCGGACCCGGTCTGCGGGGACGATGCGGTCGGGCTTGACCCAGAAGTAGGAGTTGCCGTAGCCGTCGGGGACGGACTGCCGGGCGATCTCGAGCACGTGCTCGTAACCCTCGGTCGTGATGAACCCGAGGTTTTCGACCTTGCCTTCGAGGAGCTTGTTGGTGGCGACGGTGGTGCCGTGGCTGACGGCGCCGATCGCGTCGCCGGTCTCGCCGAGCTTGGCGAGCACCTTCTCGATTCCGGTGAGGAATCCCTGCGCCGGGTCGGCAGGCGTCGAGGGTGTCTTGGTGGTGACGACGGCTCCGGACTCCTCGTCCACAGCCACGACGTCGGTGAATGTTCCGCCGGTGTCGATACCGACCCGAATCTTTCTGGATTCCACGATTCCTCCTGGGCTCGTCTCGCGTAAAGCAATTGCACCGCTTTCGCCGCCCGGTTTCTTTGTCACATATCGCCGAACTCACCGGTCCTCGTTCGGCGCTGCCCGCGACCGGATGAACCCGGACAGACGACAGCACCCCGAACCGGACGGTTCGGGGTGCTGTGTGACGATGTGTTCGCGGCGCTACTTCGAGCAGCTGCCCCGCACGAGGATGCCGCCGACGAGAACACCGGCGAGGGCGATGCCGGCGCCGAGGGCGGCCGACGCGAGAACGGTTGTCGTGGAGGTTCCCTCGGGTACCCGCACCCGCGCGGCGGCTGCCGCGGGAACCGGGGCTGCCGCTGCGACGCCGGCGGCAGCCGGCACCTCGCCCGACGCCGCGACGACCTCGGCCGCAGGGATGCCGTTGGCGATCACGCCGTCGATGCCCTTGAAGAACACCCCGGCCATCTTCTTCGCGACGCCGGTGATCATCCGCTGCCCCACGCCGCCGACCATGCCGCCGACGACGGCGTCCGCGTCGTAGCTGAGCAGGGTGCCGCCGTCACGTTCCTCGAGCCGCACCGTCACATCCGCCTTGACGGTGCCCGGAGCACCCGCACCCGATGCCGTCATCACGAACGACTCGGGCCGATTCTGCTGCGACAGAATCACTTCGCCGTCGTACGTGCCCTTGATGGACGCGACACCCGCGGTGATGGACAACTTGTAGTGGTTGTCGCTGAGCTGCTCGAGGGACTGCACCCCGGGGATGGTCGCCGCGAGGACCCGTCCGTCCTGCAGGTTGTCGTACACGGCCTCCGGTGGGGCCGTCAGTAGGGCGGTGCCGGCGATTCTCATTCGTTCTCCTTGCTCTGTGACGACGCGTGTGCGAGGCGAAGCTCGAACAACTCTGACGGGGATATCGGCATGGACGTGATCGGAATGCCTTCCGCGTCCTCGATCGCTGCCGCGATGACGGCGGACGTGGGAATCACGCCCGCCTCGCCCGCGCCCTTCATCCCGAGGGGATTGAGGCCGGACGGGGTGACCGTGTGGTCCATCTCGAGCGAGTCGGGCATCTCGGTGACGAACGGCATCAGGAAATCCATGTACGACGCGTTGAGCAGCTGGCCGTGCTCGTCGTAGACGATCTTCTCGTACAGTGCGCCGCCGATACCCTGCGCGACGGCGCCCATGACCTGGCCCTCGACGATCCGCGGGTTGATGACGTTGCCGCAGTCGTGGATCACGGCGTACCGCCGCACGTGGATCTCGGCCGTCACCGGATCGGTTTCGACGATCGCCGCGTGCACGCCGGACGCGAACGTCGACGTCGGCGGCGAGTAGTAGCCGGTCGCCTCGAGCCCGGGTTGTTCGCCCTCCCGGACCGGCGGAATCGTCATGTCCGTGTCGGCTTTCGCGAATCCGGTGGCCTGCCTCGACGCGTCGTCGAACGCGTAGCGCAGCGGGTTCGACAGCACGGCGACCACACCCAGCGAGATGGACGTGCCCTCGGCGCCGGGCAGCGTGCCGATCTTGCACACGTGCCCACCGCGCAGTTCCAGTTCGGCGGGATCGAGGTTCAGCGCCTCACCGGCGATCGTGCGGGCCTTCTCCGCCACCATCTGCGCGGCCACGTGGAACGCCGAACCCGACATCACGGCGCCGCGGGACGCGAACGTGCCGACGGCATAGCCGAATCGGCGGGTGTCGCCGGTGACGATCTCCACGTCGGTGACCGGCACGCCGAGGTCGTCCGCGACGATCTGCGCGAACGCCGTCTGGTGGCCCTGACCCTGGGTGGTCAGACCCGTTGCGGCCTTGACCTTCCCGGACGTTTCCACGAGAACGTGTGCGCCCTCGTACGGGCCCGGTCCGGTGCCCTCCACATAGGCGCCGATCCCGATGCCCACGGCCCGGCCTTCGGCCTTCGCCTGCTTCTTGTACTCGGCGAACCCGTCCCAGTCGATCAGTTTCTTCAGCTTGTCGATCCCGGCCTGGTAGTCGCCGGTGTCGTAGATCAGCGGGCGGCCGTCCTGGAACGTGAGGTGGAAGTCGTACGGCATCTCCTCGGGCCGGATGAAGTTGTGCTCACGAACCTCGATGACGTCCTTGCCGAGATACTTCGCGATCGCGTCCATCGCCCGTTCCATCGCGAACACGGCCTGCGGACGGCCGGCGCCGCGGTAGGGCGTCACGATGACGGTGTTCGTGTACAGCGAGTACGCGTCCACCCGGAACGACTTCGGCTTGTACGGCCCGAGCACCTGCGTCGACGTGTTCAGCATGACGATGATGCCGTACGGCAGGTAGGCGCCGTTGTCGTGCCAGAACGTGAAGTCGAAAGCGAGGAGTGTGCCGTCGTCGTCGAATCCGACCGTCACCTCCTGGATCTGGCCGCGCTCGTGTGCGCTCGACACGAAGTGCTCGCGCCGGTCCTCGACCCATTTGACCTCGCTCGAGATGCCCGCCGTCCCGAGCCGCCGCGCGGCCCAGGTGACCATGACCTCCTCCGGCCACGGGTGGACGATCTTGACGCCGAAACCGCCGCCGACGTCGGGTGCGATGCAGTGGACCTTGTTGTGCGCCATCTTCAGTCGTGCCGCGATCGCGGCGCGGGCCGACGTCGACGTCTGCGTGGACGTCCAGAACGTGAGCGCCTGCTCGTCGGTGTCCCAGCGAGCGTAGACGCCCTTGCCCTCCATCGGCATCGACGCCGACCGCTCGATCTCGAGGTTCAGGGTCAGCCGGTGCGGTGCGTTCGCCAGTTCCGCGTCCACGTCGCCGAATCCGTGCTGCAGGTGCGCCGCCACGTTGTCGGGGACGTCCGCGTGAACGGCGTTGCCCGCCTGCCGCGCCACGTCGACGCCCACGACCGGTGGGAGCATCTCGTACGTGACGTCGATCTTGGCGCACGCGTCCTCGGCGATGTACCGGTTGTCGGCGACCACCATCGCGATCGCCTCGCCGACGTGGTTCACCTCGTCCTTGGCGAGCGGATACCCGTTGCGCGGTGCGGTGATCGCCGGATGCGGGATGAGGAGGGGCAGGTTCTCCGCCATCTCCGGGGAGTCGTCCGCGAGGTCCTCGTACGTGTAGATCGCGTGCACACCGGGCAGATCGAGCGCGGCATCGATGTCGATCCCCGTGATCCGGGCATGCGCGTGCGGTGACCGGACGAACGCGGCGATGAGCGCGTTGTGGCCCAGATCGTCGAGGTAGCGGCCGTTGCCGGACAGGAGCCGGGCGTCCTCAGTGCGGGGAATCGGCTTGCCGAACAACTTCTCCGACGCGGCGGGCGCGTCGGCTCCCTTGGTGGGCGCGGGTTCGGTGCGGGGTTTCGTGACGCTCATGCTCGCCCTGCCCTTCCACCGACCGGGTTGGTCGTGCCGCGGACCTTCGGGTCGAGTGAGGCCCGCGACGACTCGTCGTCCGCGCCGAGCGGGAACTCGCCCGAACGCTCGCGCTTGATCTCCGCGGCGCGCAGCACGGCTGCCCTGATGTTCTGGTATCCGGTGCACCGGCAGAGGTTGCCCGCGATCGCGTCGGTGGCCTCCTCGCGGGTGGGCGAATCGTTCTCCTCGAGGAACGCGGCGATGGTGGTGACGAAGCCTGGCGTGCAGAAGCCGCACTGCAGGCCGTGGCAGTCGATGAACGCCTGCTGCACCGGATGCAGGGTGCCGTCGGGTTCGACGAGACCCTCGACGGTGGTGATCTCCCGGCCCTCGAGGCTCGCGGCGAGCACCAGGCACGACCGCACGGGTTTGCCGTCGAGCAGCACGGTGCACGCGCCGCAGACCCCGTGCTCGCAACCGACGTGTGTCCCCGTCTGGCGCAGATGGTGCCGGATCGCGTCGGACGCGAGCGTGCGCGACGGCAGCACCACCGTCTGCGTCACCGCGTTGAGCGTGAACGTCACCGCGACGTGCTGTTCGCCCGTCTCCTCCTGCAGTTCGGCGAGCTGCTCGTCGATGCTGCGTGTTGCCTTTGCCATGGTCACCTTCCTCCCGCCGACGCGTGCACGGCGGCACCGTCGAGCACTGCATCCTGCGCGGCCGCGAACCCGACCCGGGCGGTCAGCGCCGCCACCAGCTGTGACCGGTACCGCGCCGTGGCATGGATGTCGGGTTCGGTATCGATCCGTTCCCGCGCGAACTCGGACAGATTCCGCCACAACGGGTCCCGGTCGTCCGTCGCGGACGCACCCCGTAGCACGTCCGTGTAGTCGACGACCTCACCGAGCTCGCCGGCCGACACGTACGTCATCCGGACCTCTGCGACCGCACCGTCCTCGACCCGCACCTGCGCCGCGACCCCGACGAGTGCGTAGTCGCCGTGCCTGCGGGCGATCTCGTCGATCGCCGTTCCGACACCGGGCTCGGCGGCCGGGACGGCGACGCTCGTGGCGATCTCGTCCGCCTCGAGCGTCGTTTCGAGCGGTCCGGCGAACAGGTCGGTCGAGCGGATCTCCCGGACCCCGCGCACGGAACGCACGGTGACCGAGCCACCGAGCAGCGCGAGCACGGCCGGCATCTCGGCGGACGGGTCGGCGTGGACGATGGATCCGACCGTCGTGCCGCGGTTGCGGATGGTCGGGTGTGCGACGAGACGCAGCCCGCGGCCGATCAGGGGTTGCACCTGGGCGGCGCCGCGGTCGGCTTCGAGCACCGAGTGGGTGGTCAGTGCGTCGAACGTGACGCCGAGATCGCGTGACGACGACACCGCGTCCAGCCGGGGGATCGATCCGATGTCGACGAGGTGCGCCGGCGCGGCCAGCCGCATCGAGAGCAACGGGATCAGCGACTGCCCGCCCGCGAGCACCTTTCCCTCGTGAGCCACGTCCGCGAGGATCTGACAGGCCTCGTCGATCGACCGAGGTCGGTGATAAGTCAGTGGCGACGGTTTCATTCCTCAGATCCTGCCCGTATCGTACGCTCGACGTTTCGTGAACTAGTGACAAAACTCACGTCCCCCCGATGGCAGATCACGTGAGCTGACCGACCCGATCGGGGACCGTTCCATCGTCCGCGGTCGGCTTCGGGTGGTGACGGCCGGTGCCGGCGTCGTCGGCATCCTTCGGGGCGATGACGCGGCACAGGTGGTACATCCCGATCACCACGATCGTGCCGAGCGCGATGCCGCTGAGGGAGAAGCTGTCCGTGAACGTCAGCTCCGTGTCACCGATCGCGATGATCAGGCCGGCGGCGATGGGCATCAGGTTGAGCGGATTGCCGAAGTCGACGCCGTTCTCCTTCCAGATCTTCGCGCCGAGCAGGCCGATGATCCCGTAGAGCACCACGGTGATTCCGCCGAGCACCCCGCCGGGGGTCGCGGAGATGACGGCGCCGAACTTGGGAGAGAAGCCCAGCAGCATCGCGATGACACCTGCCGCGGCGTACGCGGCCGTCGAGTACACCTTCGTCGCGGCCATGACGCCGATGTTCTCGGCGTACGTCGTCGTGGGGGATCCGCCGAGGCTGGTCGCGATGGTGGTGGCCAGGCCGTCCCCGATCAGGGCGCGTCCCATCATCGGGTCGAGGTCGGTCTTGGTGATCTCGGCGACGGCCTTGACGTGTCCGGCGTTCTCCGCGATCAGGGCGATCACACCGGGCAGCACGAGGACGATGAACGTGAGACTGAACGACGGCGCGTGGATGCCCACGATGCCGTTCGCCTCGTCGGAGAACGGCGGAAGCCCGATCCACGAGGCGGAGGACACTCCGTCCCAGTTGACGCGGAAGTGCTCGGTGACCCCGCCTGCGACCGGGTCGTACGACGTGATCATGCCGGTCGTCAGGTCGAGCACCCACGACAGCGCGTATCCGAAGAGCAGCGTCAGGAAGATCGCGACCCTTCCGAGGAATCCTCGGAGCGCGACGCTCGCCACCACCAGCACGACCATCACCGTCAACGCGACCCACTGGTCCTGCGGCCAGTACGTCCCGGCCACGACCGGGGCCAGGTTGAACCCGATCAGCATGACGACGGCGCCGGTGACCACGGGCGGCAGGATCTTGAACACCACCCCGCCGCCGAGGAAGTGGATCAGCACGCCGATCCCGGCGAGCACGAGACCCGACACCAGGATCGCCCCCGTCACCTGCGCGGAGGTGCCGCCCTGGGCGCGGATGGCGGCGATGCCGCCGACGAACGCGGCCGACGTCCCCAGATAACTGGGAATCCGGCCCTTGACGACGAGCAGGAAGAAGAGGGTGCAGAACCCCGACAACATCACGGCCAGTTGAGGATTGAGACCCATGATGATCGGGAAGACGAACGTGGCCCCGAACATCGAGACCACGTGCTGCCCGCCGAGCCCGATCGTGCGACCCCAGCTCAGCCGTTCGCTCGGGGCGACGACCTCCCCGGGCGCGATGGTCTTGCCATCTCCGTGCAGTGTCCAGATAGGCATAGGGGGACCTTTCAGACAGGTGACGGTGCAGGGGTGCCGGCGGCCAGCTTCGATGATGTGCCGCATGTCACAGTTGCACCTCGATAGGAGGGCAACGTTATTACAGCGTCAGCCACCCGGCGTGAGAAGAATCTGCCAGTGCGTGCCCGGCGAAATTGGCAACTTTAGGAATTGATGCCGCGCATCGCCATGATCTTGAGGGCGAGAGACAGGTCGAGGCGCAATTCGGGGTGGTCCGTGAACGACCCGAGCATCTTCTCCAGCTTCACCACCCGGTACCGCAGGGTGTTGTAGTGAAAGTGCAGTTGACGTGCGGTTTCGGCGATGTTGATGTTGGTGGCGAGCAGCACCTCGAGGGTGCGGCGCATGTCCTGCGCCTCGGCTGTGTCCGCGGTCAGTTCGCGCAGGGTCTCGTTGGCGAACGACTCGAGTTCGCGGTCGTCCTCGACGAGGCTCAGCAGTCGGTAGACGCCGAGGTCGTCGAAATGTGTCACCGCCCAGGCGCCGGTGATCTGCCGCCCCACCTTCAGCGCGGTCCGGGCCTGGCCGTAGAGGGCGGGAATGCCGTCCACCGAGTCCGTCGGCCGGGACACGCCCACCCCGAACGCCCGGCGACCACCGCCGCCGGCGCCACGCACGTTGGCGACGAGTTCGTGGACGAGGTTCATCGTGTCGGTGCCGACACCCATCAGGATCACCGTCTCCGACGCCAGTGCGGTGACCGCGGCGCCGGTGTCACGGCCCGCGACGGCACTCGTGAATGCCCGCGCCTGTCGCTCGACGAGAGGCATCCGAGTGGGCACCGACGGCTCGTCCTCACCGACCGGATCGGGTTCGATCACCACGACGACCACGGGACGGTCCAGGTCCCAGCCGAACGTCTTGGCGTGCGCGACGACGTGCTCGTGTTCGCCGCCGCGGCCGAGCAGCAGGTCCCGGACGAAGTTCGCGCGATGCTTCTCCTCCACCGAGGAGACCACCAGTTCGCGGGCGACCACCAGGGCGCACACCGCCGCCGCCTGCTCGACGAGATACAGGTCTTCGCTGCGCAGCGCATGCCCGGTGCTGAAGTGCACCAGCCGCCCGTGATCGATGCCGTTGGCCGAAATCGATGAGACCGCGATGAACTCGTCGCCCAGCCGGTGCAGGCCGAGCCCGCCCTCCGTCGAATCGGTGCGAACCCGCCCGGTGGAGTCGAGCGCCGCACTCGACGCCAGCCGGCTCAGCTCGGACTCGTCCCCGGCCCGGCACAACTGACGGCCGTCGGGTGTCGTGATCAGCACGGCACCGCCCAGTTCACGGGCGACGGCGACGGACAGCTCGGCGAACCCTCCGCCGGCCATCACGACGTCGACGAGCACTCTCCGCAACCGGTCCGCCTCGAACACGGCGTCGACCTGCCGGGCCGACAGCTCCGCCAGAGCACCCGCCAGCGGGTGTGCCTGCGAGTACAGGTCCGCGACCACGACGACGGGAAGCCCGAGTTCGTCGGCCGCATCGGACATCTCGGCCGGCAGCGCCGCGGTGGGGTCGTCGAGGCGGACGGCGAGCCCGGAGACGCCTCGCCTGTCGAGCCGGGCGAGAAACACGTCGATCGGCTCGACCAGCCGGCCGAGAACCGCGGACGTGGTGATCAGCAACTGTCCGGTCCGGAGCCACGGTCCGATGTCCGGCACCGCCATCACGGCGACGTTCGACACCTCTCGCGAGGTGCCGGTCTCGCCGGCGACCAGGGTCGGGGAGACGAGGAGATCGGACACCAGCACGTCGGCGAACGATTGCGGCGCAATGCCCGGACCAGGCCCGTTGCCGGTGTCGGCGGCTGCGCGGAACCCGGGAGCGGAACTACCGGCATCCCTCGTCGTCACTGCAACACCCTGCTCACCTGATCCGACACTCGCCCCGGATGGCGCGAAAGTGTGACCTTAAGTCGCGACCCGAATACCCGTCAAACGGTGTTCACGCGGAGCACTCGAGCGGCCGGCCGGTCCCGGCCGGCGCGTCACGGTGAATCGGACCGCTCAGCTGCTGAAGCTCGAGCCCCGTCGTGCCCCGGGTCGTCTTCATCATCTCGGCGAGGATCGACACCGCGGTCTCCTCGGGGGTGCGGGCGCCGAGGTCGAGGCCGATCGGGGAATGCAGCCGCGCCAGCTCCGCCGCGGTCGTCCCCCGTTCGCGCAGCAGCGCGACCCGGCGGTCGTGCGTGGCCCGGCTGCCCATTGCGCCGATGTACGCCGCGCCCGAACGCAGGGCGAGCTCCAGCAGCGGGATGTCGAATTTCTCGTCGTGGGTGAGTACCGCGAGGACCGTCCGGTGGTCGACCGCCGCGGTCTCGAGGAATCGGTGCGGCCACATCACGACGACGTCGTCGGCGTCCGGGAACCGGGCCCGCGTCGCGAACACGGCGCGGGCGTCGATCACCGTGACGTGGTAGCCGGCGAACGCGCCCAGCGTGCACATGGCCGCGGCGAAGTCGATGGCTCCGAAGATGTACATCCGCGGTGGCGGCGCGAAGATCTCGACCATGCACACCGTCTCGGACTGCAGCTGATACACCAGCGACTCACCGGCTTGGAGGCGACGGCGGACGCTCTCGACATCGGTCTCGGGCAGGTCGAGGTCGCCGACGGGTCCGTCCCCGGTGATCACGCAGCGCCGGGTCCGGGCTCCGTCGCAGGTCTCCGTCACGACGGCGATCGACTCACCGCCGCGGATGCGTCGCGCGACGTCCGCGAAGTCCGGGAAGTCGTTGTGCCCGATGCGCTGAACGAACACCTCGATGGTGCCACCGCACGTCAGACCGACACCGATCGCGTCGTCGTCCGCCACGCAGAACACTTCCGTCCGGCTCCGCCCGTCGGCCAGCACGTCCCGCGCCGTCTCGTACAGCGCACTCTCGACGCACCCACCGGACACACTTCCGAGCACCTCACCGGATTCCGACACGGCCATCGCCGCGCCCGGTGCCCGCGGAGACGACTTCCAGGTGCGCACCACCGTGGCGAGGGCGAAGTTCTCGCCACGGTCGAACCACGCTTCCAGGCCCGTCAGGATGTCGCGCATCGTCTCGTACTCCTCGGGTGCTTCGTAGGGAACCTCACGCTAACCGGCGACGATCGGCCGTCGCGGCACACAATGCGCCGAAATCCCCAGCGGCCGCTTGTGCATTGTCGCCATCGCTATCGATCGACGCGTCCGCAATTCTCGGACGGTCCCCCTTCCTTCACAGAGAACCGAGGATCCACCATGAATCAGTTGCTCAGCGGGATCCGGGTCCTCGACCTCACGCGGGCCCTCGCCGGTCCGCTGTGCACGGCACTGCTGTCCGATTTCGGCGCCGACATCATCAAGGTCGAGACCCGTTCCGGTGGCGACAGTTCCCGGCAGTGGCCGCCGTTCGACGGCAGCGACAGCCTGTACTTCGCCTCCGTCAACCGTGGCAAACGTTCCGTCGCTCTCGACATGCGCAGCGAGCAGGGCCGGAAACTGCTGCGCCGCATTGCCGTCGACGTGGACGTCATCGTGGAGAACTTCCGTCCCGGCGTCCTCGCGGACATGGGGCTCGACCAGGAGTCGCTCGCAGAGGACAACCCCGGAGTGATCGTCATGAGCGTCAGCGGTTTCGGCCCGACCGGACCCGAGCAGTTCTCGCCGGGACTCGATCAGGTGGCGCAGGGCATGTCGGGTCTGATGTCGGTGACCGGCGCCGGCGACCACACGCCGATGCGCGTCGGCATCCCGATCATCGACACGGTGTCCGGTATCTATGCGGCGCTGGGCATCACGGCCGCACTCGTGTCCCGCGGCCGCGACGGCGCCGGTCATCACGTGCAGACATCCCTGCTCGAATCCGCCCTGTCGATCATGTCGTTCCAGGCGCAGAACTACCTGAGCACCGGACGCGTCGCGGAGCCGAACGGAAACACGCACCCGACGATCACGCCGTACGGCACGTTCGACACCGCCGATTTCCCCATCATCATCGCGACCGGTTCGGACCGGCACTGGGTGTCGCTGTGCGAGGTTCTCGGGGATCCCGACCTCGCCGACCGGCCCGAATACCGCACCGGCCAATCACGACTCGCGCACCGGGATCGGCTCACCAAGGAACTTCTCGAACTGCTGTCCGTGCGGTCGGCGGCCGAATGGGTGACGTCGATTCGCGCGGCGGGCATCCCGTGCGGTCCCGTCCACACGATCGATCAGGCCTTCGCCGACCCGCAGGTGCAGGCGCTGAAGATGGTGCAGCCGGTGACCACCCCCGACGGCGGTGAAGTGCCGCTGGTCCGGGGTCCGTTCTGGGTGGACGACGAAACCCTGCCGATCCGGAATGCGCCGCCGATGGTACTGGGGCAGGACACGGCCGAGGTGCTCGGTGAATTCGGGCTGAGCGACGAAGACATCGAGGGCCTGCGGCGAGACCGGGTGATCTGACACCCGCGTCGGCCGTGGTCGCCTCACAACCGGGCGGCCACGGCCAACGCCACGTGCTCGCACCACGGCCGCGCCACGACCTGCACGCCGATCGGCAACCCGGACCGGGTGATTCCCACCGGAACGACGACGGACGGCAGACCCGTCACGCTGATCGCGCGACAGCTCGCCAGGACCTGCGCCCACGTGAGCGACTGCCCACCGACGTCGAAGACTTCTTCGCCGAGCGGCGGCGCCGGGATCGAGGCGACGGGAAGGACGAGCACGTCACCCATCTCGCCGAGCAGCCGGTGCACGAGTTCCGATCGCTGCGCCCACAGCCGCTCGACCAGGCGCCGATCCACGTCCCGCGCGTCGGCGAGCATCGTAGTGATGTTCGTCCCGAATCCGGTGCCGAGTTCTTCGATGTCGGTGTGGGTTTCGACCGAACGCAACCTTCCGAACAGGTCGTTCCCCTCCGACAGCGCCGCACCCCGGTACGGTCGGGCACCGAGCCGGCCGGCGGCACCGGCGACGGCCGCGAAAATCTCCCTGTCGACCGGGACGGTCCCCTCACCGGGCGCCCACGTGATGTCGAGACGCGAGAGGTCTACCGAACCCGGGTCCGTCCAGTTGTACTGCCGGGACGAGAGCACCCGCAGCACGAGGGCCGCGTCGTCCAGGGTCCGCGCCATCGGACCGATCGTCTGCAGCGTGCCGTGCATGGTCGCCGGGTTGGTCAACAGGTGATCGCCCGACGGGACGCCCGGATACTGTCCGTCGGGGTCCACCCGGCCGATCGTCGGGCGCACGGACCGCAGTCCCGTGCAGTGGGCGGGCCAGCGGACCGAGCCGCCGAAGTCGGTGCCGAGACCGACGACACTCATCCCGGACGCGACCGCCGCCGCCTCGCCGCCGCTCGAACCGCCGGGGGAGCGGGGAACGCCGTCGGGCCGGAGCGGGTTCACGGTGTACCCGAACAGGTCGTTGTGTGTGAGGCCGCTCGCCCCGAACTCCGGGGTGTTCGTCTTCCCGACGAGAATCGCGCCGGCCGCCCGCATCGCGGCCACCGCGGGCGCGTCGACGCGCGGCACGTTGTGCTCGAGTGCGCGCGATCCCGCCGTCGTCCGGACACCCGCGGTCGCGATCAGGTCCTTCACCGTGAACGGGACCCCGGCCAGCGGCCCGACGTCTTCCCCTCGGCCGATCCGGGTGTCGAGGTCGTCGGCGGCCCGGATCGCCTGGTCCTCGGCGACGGTGACGACGGCGTTCAGCTCCGGGTTGCGGGCCTTGATGTGCGCCAGGTGGTCGTCGAGCACCTGGCTCGCGGACACCTCCCGGCTCGTCACGGCGCGGGCGATCGCGTGCGCGTCCGAGCCGACCCAGCTTCCGTCGTTACCCCACACATGTCCTCCTCGGCTCGTGCTCAGGGATCGACGCTAGACATCCCCGCACCCGCCGCACACGGCCAGTGTGCACAGGAATGAGCGCCCCGGGCTGTGAAGAGTTGATACTTCGCCGCGCTACAGGCTCTGGGAGGATCAGGTGATGCTCTCGCCCTGGGTTCGCCTCGCTGCCGCGCTGTTCGCGGTCAGCTGGGGTGCCAACCAGTTCGCCCCGATGCAGCTCGTCTACCGCGAACATCTCGGCCTCGGAAACGGCTCGTTCACCGCGATGCTCGCGTCGTACGTCGTCGGGCTCGTACCCGCCCTGCTGTACTTCGGGCGCGTGTCCGACCGCTTCGGCAGGCGCGCCGTGATCCGCCCGATGATCCCCGTCGGCATCGTCTCCTCGCTCGTCCTCATCGCGGGCGCCGCCGTCCCCGACCTGCTCTACCTGGGCCGGGTGCTGGCCGGACTCGCGTCCGGCATGGCGTTCGGCGCCGGAACCGCCTGGATGAAGGAACTCAGCTCCACCGCGCCGGCCGGGGCGGGTGCACGCCGCGCCGCCGTGTCACTGTCCGCGGGATTCGGCTGCGGAGCCCTGTTCGCCGGCGTGATCGCGCAGTGGCTTCCCGCCCCCGAACTGCTCCCGTACCTGGTGCACATCGCGATGATGATCGGTGCACTGGCGCTGGTGTGGACGGTGCCCGACGCACGGGTCCGGGCGACGGACCTCACCGCCAAACCCCTGTCGGCGCTGGCAACACCGCAGTTCCGGTGGGGCATCACACCCTGGGCGCCGTGGGTGTTCGGTGTGGCGACCGTGTCGTTCGCGACCCTTCCGCCGCTCGTCTCCGAGTCGCTGCGCTCCGCGTCCGTGGCATTCACCGGGCTCGTCGCGGCGCTGACCCTGATCACCGGGGCGGTGATCCAGCCGTGGGCCACACGGTGGTCGCAGCAGGACGACGCCGCCGCCGGAATCCGGGTCGGCATCACCCTCGGGGTGCTGGGCTTCGGCGCCGCGACCGTGGTCGCATACACGCACGGTGCGCTGTCCGTCGCCGCGATCGTCGTCGCGGCCTTCCTCCTCGGATCCTGCTACGGCATCCTGCTCGGTTCCGGTCTCGCGTCCGTCGAAAAGCTGGCGCCGGCCGACGAACTCGCGCAGACCGTGGCGGTGTTCTACTGCCTGATCTACATCGGCTTCGCCGTCCCGTTCGTCATCTCACTCCTCGCGCCGCACGTCGGCTACGCCACCTGCTTCGTGGGGGCGGCACTGCTGATGCTGCTGTCCGTGGCAGTGGGCCGGAGGGTGAAGGACCGGCACCTCACCCACACGTGAGCGGCGGGGGGGGGCCCGGGCCCCGTGGCCGCGCACCAAACCCGGGGGGGGCCCCAAGAGCCCCCCCC